>CATZDQ010000007.1 GCA_958417695.1 uncultured Clostridiaceae bacterium
AGTCCTGCACCTGTAATCTTTACAGTTTCTTCTCTTTGAATGGTTCCTTCTCTTTTTCTAGCATTCATTAAGAATTTTACAACATCTGTTTTTATAGCATATATCATAGCCTCAAACATTTCAGAACCTTCTACACGGTATTGTACAACTGGGTCTTTTTGTCCATATGCACGTAAGCCAATACCATTTTTAAGTTCATCCATGTCATCAATATGGTCCATCCATTTTTGATCTACAATTTTTAGAGTAACTACTCTTTCTAATTCTCTTAAAGCTTCTGAACCAAATTCTGCTTCTTTTTGTTCATATAATTCATTTGCTTTTTGTTGTAGTTCTTCTATTATTTCTTTTGTATTTATTTTTTCTTTCTTAATAGACTCTAATTCGGATATTCTAAATGTAGTAATCATTTCTTGCATGAAAGATTCTTTATCTATACCATTTTCTGTACTATACATTTGTACTAATTCTTCTGCTACAGAGTTTATCATACTGGTTACATTATCTTTTAAATTTTCTCCATCTAACACTTCACGTCTTTGTTTATAGATAATTTCCCTTTGTACGTTCATAACATCGTCATAACTTAATACATTTTTTCTGATGCTAAAGTTTCTACCTTCTACTTTTCTTTGAGCGGATTCTACAGACTTAGAAATCATTTTAGACTCAATTGGCATGTTTTCATCTGCTCCTAGTGCATTAAATACCGTTGTAATCTTATCTCCACCAAAGATTTTCATTAAATCATCATCTAGTCCAATGTAAAATCTAGAAGCACCTGGGTCTCCTTGACGTCCACTACGTCCTCTTAACTGGTTATCAATTCTTCTGGATTCATGTCTTTCTGTACCTATAATTTTCAAACCACCAGCTTGAATTACTTTTTGTTTTTCTTCTTTGATTTCTTCATTGTATTTATCTTCTAATTCTTTGAATTTCTTTCTTGCTTCTAATACCTCTTGGTCATCTGTTTCGTTAAATGCGGTAGCTTGGTCTATTAGTTCTGAAGAATATTTCAGCTTTCTCATTTCTTGTTTGGCTAAATATTCACTATTTCCACCTAACATAATATCTGTTCCACGACCAGCCATATTAGTAGCGATAGTAACTGCACCGTATTTTCCTGCTTGTGCAATGATTTCTGCTTCCTTCTCATGAAATTTTGCATTTAATACTTCGTGTTTAATACCTTCTTTACTTAATAAGCTACTTAGTTTTTCCGATTTTTCAATTGAAACCGTACCTACTAGAACTGGTTGACCCTTTTCATGAGCTTCTTTAATATCTTGAATAACTGCTCTAAATTTAGCGGGTTCATTTTTATAAATGATATCTGAACAATCTTCACGAATCATAGGTTTGTTGGTAGGAATTTCTATTACATCTAATTTATAGATTTCTTGGAATTCTGCTTCTTCTGTCATAGCAGTACCAGTCATACCTGCTAATTTCTCATACATTCTAAAATAATTTTGGAAGGTTATAGTTGCTAATGTTTTAGATTCATCTGCTATTTTGACATGTTCTTTTGCTTCAATAGCTTGGTGTAATCCATTGTTGTATCTTCTACCAATCATAATTCTTCCTGTAAATTCATCAACAATTAATACTTCTCCATCTTTAACAATGTAATCAATGTCTTTTTTCATAACTCCATGCGCACGAAGTGCTTGGTTTACGTTATGTACTAATTCTGAGTTTTCAATATCATTAAAATTCTCTAAACGGAAAAATTCTTCAGCTTTTTGGATACCTTTTTGTGTTAAAGATGCTGATTTTGCTTTTAAATCTACGATATAATCATATTTTTCATTATCTTCTGCTTGCTCGTAATCTTTTACATCCTCTTCTACAATCACTTTTGGTGTTAATTTACGTACAAAATCATCTGCTCTTTTATATAAATCTGAAGATTTATTGGCTCTACCAGAAATGATTAACGGTGTACGGGCTTCATCAATTAAAATACTATCTATCTCGTCGACAATAGCATATTTTAATTTTCTTTGTACTAGTTGATCTTTATAAATAACCATATTATCTCTTAAATAATCAAATCCTAATTCATTATTAGTTGCATAAGTGACATCACAATTATATGCTTGTTGTTTTTCTTTAGGATTCATACCAGCAATTACTAACCCAACCGTTAATCCTAAGAAACGATACACTTTTCCCATCCATTCACTATCTCTTTTGGCTAAGTAATCATTCACTGTAATTAAATGAACACCTTCTCCTGTTAGTGCATTTAAATAAACAGGTAGTGTCGCTACTAATGTTTTTCCTTCACCCGTTTTCATTTCTGCAATTCTACCTTGATGTAATACAATACCACCAATTAATTGTACATCAAAATGGCGCATACCTAATACTCTTTTAGAAGCTTCTCTAACGGTTGCAAATGCTTCTGGTAATATATCATCTAAAGTTTTGCCTTCTGCTAATTGTTTTTTAAATTCATCTGTTTTTCCTCTTAATTCTACATCTGTTAGCTGACTATATGTTTCTTCTAAGCTATTGATTTTTTCTACTAAAGGCATGACTCTTTTTACTTCTTTTTGACTATATGTTTTAAATAAACCCATGTTATTCTTCCTTTCGATTTAATCTAGTTTTTCACGTAAGTAACTATATCACTAATTTCATAAAAATGCAATTCATTTTCATATATTTTGGCTTTCTTTCATACAATTTAGTAATCTGGTATTTAGCAAAAAGAAAGAAGGTTATTTCTATGTTTATTTATAATATAAAAATGAATGGCTCTGTGCTATTTAAAATTATTTTATCAATTATTGTGTGTATTGTGGTTATCCTATGTGGTGTTATTGGTTATCGTATTTTTAAAGAAAGTAAACAAATAGACCCTACACAAATAAATGAAGTACATGTTTTAAACAATAAAAATTATGCAACCGTTTTAGATACTGTGCATAATGATATTTCCAGTTATGTTGGTCAAAAAATCCAATTTTCTGGATTTGTCTATCGTGTATATGACTTAGATAAAGAACAATTTGTATTAGCTAGAAATATGATTATTAGTTCTGATTTTCAAACGGTTGTTGTTGGTTTTTTATGTCACTATAAAGATGCTATTTCCTTTGCAGACAGCACTTGGGTAGAATTAGAAGGTACTATAACCAAAGGAGAATATCATGGAGATATGCCTATTATAGAGGTAACTTCTATTAAAAAGATTGATAAGCCAAATGATGAATATGTTTATCCTCCAGACGAGAACTTAATTCCTACTTCTGCTATTTTGTAAAAAACTATAATCTCTGTCCCTATGGACAAAAATGTCCAACCGTACCTGGTACAGTTGGACATTTTTAACATTATTCTCTATCAAATATGGCTTTCATAACCCCTTTATCAATAATAGTTGCATATATGTCTTTTAAAATAATTAAAATAATAGGACCAATGAGCATACCGATTACCCCCATAAAGCGGAAACCTGTATACATAGCAATTAATGTAAAAATAGGATGAATACCAATTTGGCCAGCTACTACCCTAGGTTCCATAAATTGTCTTACCATCCCCATAATAATTAGTAATACTATTAAAGAAATGCCTAATGTAAGGTCTCCGTTAAAGGCAACGATTATGGCCCAAGGAATCATGACAGTTGCAGAGCCGAAAATAGGAAGTGCATCTACAAAGCCGATTAATAAAGCAGCTATTAGTGGAAATTCTACATTTAGTCCTACAAATTTAAAAATATACAAGCCAATTAAGCAAATAATAAAAGACCCTAAAACTAAAATACCTTCCGCTTTTACAAAACACCCTAAAGATTTTACAATTTCTCTTACATGTTTTCCTATTCTTTTTACCCATAATTCTGGCAGATGATGTTCTAATTGGTCTAACATATAAATTTTATCTGTGCAAATAAAATACAAAGCTAAAATGCAAACGACCGTATAAACACCAATAGTTGGTAAAGAAGTAATGACATTTAAAAGACCTGTTAAAGCATTTTTTACCCATTCAGAAACAGTTCCTAAAACCTCTGTACCAGAAGCTTGTAACATATTTACAATGTCATTAGATAAATGTAATTTACTCAAATCAATTTGGGACATAATGGATTGAAATTGACTAGATATTTTTTCAAAATAACCATTTAAACCATTTAATAAATTAGAGGATTCTGAAATTAGTGTAATTACTCCCCAAGCTAATAAGCCAATAATAACAGAAAGTGCTACCACAAAAACAAAAATGGCACTTGTTTTTCTTTTCAATTTTACATGTTTCATTAAAAAACGAATAATTGGTTCTATAAATAAAGCAATAATAAAAGCAATTAAAAAAGGCATGTAAAAAACTGCTAATCTAAATGCTAGATAGATACCAATAATAGATAAAGCCAGCCATAACAGCTTTTTTAATACTTTTGTCCAATAATGCATATCGACTACCATATGTACCTCCTTGTCCTATGTAAATACTATGAAAGTAAGAATTCTACTTCCATAGTATACCTATTGTTATTATATGAGGCTTGTCTGTTAATTATTCAGCATTTTTATCCTGACATCCACATATATTTTCTAGTGTTTCGCACACACCTTGCGTACTTACATTTTGATTTGCCGATAAGTCGCCTAGTGTAATAATTCCAACAATTTTATTATTTTCAACAACTGGTAGTCTTCTAATTTGATTTTGAGACATTAATTTCTCTGCTTGTTCAATATCCGTATCTGGGTTACAGCAACAAACGCTACAACTCATAATATCACTAACCGGTGTTTGAGCAACATCTTTATCACAAGCAATTGATCTTAAAATGACGTCTCTATCCGTCACTAATCCGACTACATTTTGTGATGCATCACATACAGGGATACATCCCACATGTTTATTACACATGATTTTTGCACAGTCTTTTACTGTACTTTCTGGCGTTACACATGATACTTCATGGCACATACAATCTTTTACTTTCATTTTTATACCCACCTTTCAAAATTTCGTACATTCTTATTTTAACCTTTTTTTGATAAGATATACGTTCGTTTTTTTCTGTATGCCAATATTTCCCCTTTTATCCATTTTTTTCAAAACAGAAAGAAAAACCATCTTCTAAAAGAAGACCGTTTTTCTCTCTTGACATTATTATTTATTTCATTAGAATTTTAAATATTCATCATATCCACTTCTTGGCTCTATTCTTGGTCTATTTGGTCCTCCTGGAAAAGGTGGTCTTCCGAGGTCCTCCTGGTGGTGGCATACCTGGACCTGGAAATGGTGGTCTTGGTGGCCTTTGAGGAGGTCTATTTCCTCCTAATATTTGATTTAATATTAAAATACGAATTAAGTCTCTTAATAGTGGATTATTTACTCTAATTTGTCTTGTTTCTTCTTCTCCTCTATTTTCTGTTGGCTTACTAGCTGCATTCCTAGCTGTATTGGTATTTGTGCTTACAATATTGGTTGCTCTTGTTGTAGCAATACCTGCTTTATCAGCACTACTCCTGTTTTCTACTTCTTTTTTAGTTGTTATCTCATTACTGCTTCTATTATCTACATTGATGTGTACCATTATTTCCTGATTAACACTAATCTTTTGGTAAATTTCTTCAGTCATCTCTTCTAAAACCTGTTTACACATTGGTTTTCTGCAATTACTACAAGCTTGGCATACCATAGGATTTACTATTCTATAAATGTCTGGGTATAAACTTTCTATTTGGCTAACATCATTTGCACATTCATTCTCGTAATTTCTTTGTGGCATATAATATTCATTTGGATATGCTTCATATGTATTTGCAGAATAATTATCCATTACAGGATATCCTAAAATATTACGCATATAATCTTCATAACTTTGATAATACATAGTTTTCCCTCCTTCTTATGTATTATCGTATGCTATAGCTTCTAATTTGGTGATAAGAAAATATAAAATACCAAGATAAATTTCTCTTGGTATTGATAATTGTTCTTTATAATTCATTATAATTCATTTACTAATTGTTTAAAGTAATCTCCTCTTTGTGCAAAATTTTTAAACATATCAAAGCTTGCACTAGCAGGTGACAATAAAACAATATCTCCTTTTTGTGCCTTTTCCTTTGCTAAATTAACAGCTTCCTCAAAGGTATTACAATGATAGATAGGCATTGTCTTTCCAGTCTTTAATAGTGCTTTTTGAGTGGCTTCTTCAATTTTAGGAGCTGTAACTCCCATTAAAATCAAAATACCTACCCTTTCCGCAATAGCTTCCCCTACTTGCGTATAATCCAGTCCTTTATCAGAACCACCTGCTAATAATATAATATTTTCCTCAAAAGCTTTTAGTCCAGAAATAGTACTAGCCGGACTGGTACCGATTGAGTCATTATACCATTTAACACCTTCTATTTCTCTTACAAATTCTAGCCTATGTTCTACCCCTTTAAATGCTTTAATTGCCTCTATTTGCGTTTGTGTATCTACTATAGAACTCGTAGCGGCTATAGCTGCACAAATATTTTCATAATTATGAATACCACGTAACTTAATATCTTTTCTATCTAAAATATGTCTACGAACACCATCTTTACAGTATTTTATTTTTTCATCTTGGGCATCATAAATATATCCATCTTCTAATTTTTCTTTACTACTAAAGAAAATCACCTTTCCAGGAGCCTGTTTTGCAAATGCTCTGGTATATTCATTATCATAATTTAATACTATGATTCCCGTTGATGATTGTTGTTTAAATATGTTGGTTTTGGCTTCTCTATATTCTTCATAAGAACGATGAATATTTAAGTGGTCTGGGAAAATATTGGTAATTATGGCTATATCTGGACTTTCTTCCATATTCATTAACTGGAAGCTACTCATCTCTAATATCACAAAGTCCTCTGGTCTCATATCTTTTATTTGTGTAAATAAAGGCGTCCCTATATTACCACCTAAGAAATACCTATACCCTGCTTTTTTCATAATTTCACTGATTATCGTTGTGGTCGTTGTTTTTCCTTCTGTTCCTGTTATACCAATGACTTTACTTGGTGTTAATTTCATAACCATTTCAATTTCAGAGGTTAGAATAGCACCTCTTTCTACTTCTGCCTCTATTTCTGGAATAAACGGCATAGCACTTGGTGAACGAAATAGCATATCAAAATTTTGTAAATGTTTTAAATTATCTTTTCCAAAATAGTATAACATTTGATATTGATTAATTTTTTGAATGGCATTTTCATCGATTTGTTCTAATTCTCGATTATCAAAAACGGTTACTTTTACATGATGTTCATAAAAATAATCCAATAAAGGAATATTACTAACACCCATTCCTATAATCGCAATTTTTTTACCTTCTATAAATCGATTGAATTCTTCTAACTTTTCATTTTTATATAACATAGCATTTCCTCTTTCTTATCTATCTATTCTTCTATTTTATTGTATTATTTTTACTAGTAGATATGTGTCTGTCTATTTTTTCATTTTTTATATTATATTACAAAAGTATATTTTTTTGAATATTTTTTATCTATTTTGTTCAAAATATAATTGAGAATAAGATTGGAGGTGCTTTTGTATGTCAGAAAAGAATAACAAAAATAACAATTCTAAAAATAACAATAACAGCAAGAACAATAATAACAACAACAATCATAGCAATGAAAGAATAGAAAACAACAACAATAACAACTGTAGATAATTTTAAAAGGACGTGTACATTTCCCCATGTGCATGTCCTTTCTCTTTTTTCTTTACTATTTATATTTCTTATCTTAATGGCGATTATCTTTCTAAATATTTCTTTAGAAACTGTCCTGTATAACTTTGTTCATTTCTGACTATCTGTTCTGGTGTGCCAACACTAATTACCTCCCCACCTTTTTCTCCGCCTTCTGGTCCCAAGTCAATAATATAATCAGCCGTTTTAATTAAATCTAAATTATGTTCAATGACAATAATGCTATTTCCAGTATCTACTAAACGCTGTAAAATATCCACTAACTTGTGAACATCTGCAATATGAAGACCTGTTGTTGGTTCATCTAAAATGTATAAAGTCTTTCCAGTGGCTTTTTTAGAAAGTTCTGTAGCTAATTTAATACGTTGTGCTTCTCCTCCAGATAGTGTTGTAGAAGGTTGTCCTAGTTTTATATACCCTAGTCCTACATCATATAAAGTTTGGATTTTTTGTTTAATTCTAGGTATGTTTTTAAAGAATTCCAATGCTTCTTCTACGGTCATGTCTAATACATCTGCAATCGTTTTTCCTTTATAGGTAACTTCTAGTGTTTCTTTATTATAGCGTTTTCCTTTACATACTTCACATGGTACATAAATGTCTGGTAAAAAATGCATTTCTATTTTTAAAATACCGTCTCCACTACAAGCTTCACATCTACCACCTTGTACATTAAAACTAAATCTACCTTTTTCATAACCACGCATTTTAGCTTCATTAGTTCCTGCAAAGATATCACGAATAATATCAAATACACCAGTATAGGTAGCTGGATTAGAACGTGGTGTTCTACCAATGGCAGATTGGTCAATATTAATAATTTTATCAATATTTTCTAAGCCCTTGATTTCTTTACACTTTCCTGGTTTTTCCATAGAACCATTAATTTCTCTGGCGACGGTTTTATATAACACTTCATTGACTAATGTGCTTTTCCCAGAACCAGATACGCCTGTTACACAAATAAATTGTCCTAATGGAAATTTTACATGAATGTTTTTGAGATTATGTTCTGTAGCGCCTTTTACTTCTATGGCTTTTCCATTGGATTTTCTTCTCTTTTTAGGCACATGAATTTGTTTTCTGCCACTTAAGTAATCTCCTGTGATAGAACCCGGTGCTAATTTTACTTCTTCTGCAGTTCCTTGTGCCATAACATATCCGCCATGTACACCTGCACCTGGTCCTATATCGATTAGTTGGTCAGCTGCGTACATCGTATCTTCGTCATGTTCTACCACTAAAACGGTATTACCTAAATCACGTAATTTTTTTAAAGTCGCAATTAATTTATCATTATCTCTTTGGTGTAAACCAATACTTGGTTCATCTAAAATATATAGCACACCAGTTAAACCAGAACCAATTTGTGTAGCTAAACGGATACGTTGTGCCTCACCACCAGATAAAGAACCTGCTGGTCTAGATAATGTTAAATAGTCTAATCCCACATCTTCTAAGAATTGTAATCTTTTATTTAACTCTTTAAAAATTTGGTCTGCAATCATTTGGTCTTTTTTACTTAATACCAAACTATTTAGATAAGTCTTTATTTTCGTAATAGGCATATCTGTTAATTCATTAATATTTTTGTCCCCTACTTTAACTGCTAAACTAGTTTCATTTAATCTAGCACCATGGCAAGATGGACAATCACTATCACTCATATATAACTCATAAAAATCACGCATACCTTGTGATTTGGTTTCATTATATCTTCTTTCTAAAGTAGGTATAACACCTTCAAAAGGTGCTGTAAACTTTCGAACACCTGCCATAGAGGCATATTCAAAATCTATCTTTTCATCACCAGTACCATATAAAATCTTATTTAAAAACTCTTTTGGTAATTTTTTTATCGGAACAGATATATCTACGCCATAATGTTTTCCAATACTTTCAAAATACATTTTGGCCATGGTATCACCTTTTTTCATAGTACTTGCTCCAAAAGCTTTTACCCCATCATATAAAGTTTTATTTTTATCTGGGATAATTAAATCCTCATCCATTTTCATTAAAAACCCTAAGCCTGTACAAGTTGAACAAGCACCAAAAGGGTTATTAAAAGAGAACATTCTAGGTGTTAGTTCATCAAAACCAATTCCACAATCTGGACAAGCATAGTTTTGACTAAATAGTGTTTCTTTCCCATGTGTAACATCTTCTATTGTTACTAAATTGTTAGCATGTTTTAATGCGATTTCAACTGATTCGGTTAATCGACTTCTCATATCTGATTTAATAACGAGTCTGTCTACTACAATATCAATATTGTGTTTTTTCTTTCTATCTATGGTAATATCGTCTGATAGTTCTACCATTTGGCCATCTATTTTAGCTCTTACAAAACCATCTTTTTGAAATTCTTGTAGTTGTTTAATATATTCTCCCTTTCTGCCTCTGACAATTGGTGCCAATACTTGGATTCTAGAACCTTCCTCTAATTCCATGATAGTATCTATAATTTGATCTATGGTTTGTTTTTCTATTTTTTTACCACAATTTGGACAGTAAGGAACACCAATTCTAGCATATAGTAAACGGATATAATCATAAATTTCTGTAACCGTTCCTACCGTAGAACGTGGATTTCTAGAAGTTGTTTTTTGGTCAATTGAAATAGCAGGTGATAAACCATCTATGGATTCTACATCTGGTTTTTCCATTAATCCTAGGAATTGCCTAGCATAAGCAGATAAGCTTTCTACATACCTTCTTTGTCCTTCTGCATATAAAGTATCAAAAGCTAAAGAGGATTTTCCGTGAGCCTGAAAGTCCTGTGATAACGACTAATTTATCCCTTGGGATTTCCAAATTGATATCTTTCAAATTATGTTCTTTCGCACCTTTAATTACAATTTTATCGTTCATTTTTGCCCCCTGTTTTTTTAATACAGCACCATTATACTATACTTTTATTATAAAAACAAGAGTTTGCCCATTCTTTTTTCTTCCAATTTTTATCTTTTCCTATTGGGTAATAAATACTGCCTTTACAATATAGGGTAAGATATCTTTTGCATCATACCAATTAGATGCTTTACTGGTATTTCTTTCTCCATTTGGGTTGGATACATAAATCTTTTCTTCTTCATCAGTTGCCAGTAACACTAAATAGTGAGAAGCGGTTGTCCATTTATAACTTGGTTTATTGACCACACAAACTAAAATTGGTTTATTTTGCCTTAGATGGTCTAGAATATAACTTTTAGTAAAATAGTTTTCTTGGTATACAAAGTCTGTACAACTAATGTCATAATCTTTTTGTAAAACTTTAGGAATATTATCTCCATCTAAATGAGGATAATAAGACCTTCTTAAGGTGTCAGGTGTTATTTCTTTTTCATAACCACTAGCAATAATGGCTATTGCTGTAATCCCGCAGCCTTCTGTTTCCATTTTATCGTCCCAATAAGCTTTTTTAGCCCAACTTCCTTTATTTTGTTTAAATTCTTTATAGTTTTTTCCTTGCCAAGAAAAAATATCATCATATCCATCTTTTCCAAATACCATCATCTGTCCTTTTATGCTTTCTACTTTATTTTTCGTACTTTGTATCATAAAAATACTTCCCAATCCAATAATTATTAATAAAGTGATGCTATTTCGAATGACTTTCTTTTTACTTTTGATTTTTAAACGCATATTTTCCCTCCTTCTCTTGTCTTTACTATAACAAAGTTTACCATATCCTTCTTAACTTTTTCCTTAAGTAAACCTTAACAATTTCTTAAAATCGTTTTTTCCTTTTTTGAAGTATGCTATACTACTATCACATAGAGAATAAAGGAGATGAAGTTTTGGCTATTTTAGTATTAGATGATGAAAAAGAAATTGCTGATTTAGTAGAAGTTTATTTACAAAATGAAGGGTATCTTGTTTATAAGTGTTATGAAGCCAAACAGGCTTTGGCATATATAGATGGGAATTGTCGTAACATTGATTTGGCTATCTTGGATGTGATGGTTGCAGATTGTGATGGTTTTACGATTTGTAAAAAAGTTCGTGAAAAGGGATTATCTTTCCCGATTATCATGTTAACTGCTAAAGTCGAAGACATCGATAAAATTACAGGTTTATCCATTGGTGCAGATGATTATATTACCAAACCATTTAATCCTTTAGAATTAATCGCTCGCGTAAAAGCACAGCTAAGACGATATACTAAGTATAATGAAAATAGTTTAGAACAAGAAGTACTAGAAGTAGCTGGTTTAGTGATTAATAAGTTAACACATACTTGCCTTCTTTACGATAAAGTCATCGACTTAACTCCTAGAGAATTTTCTATTTTGTTATATTTATGTGAAAATTTAGGAAGAGTTATTAGTTCAGAAGAGTTGTTTGAAAAAGTCTGGAGTGAACAATATCTAGATTGTAATAATACCATTATGGTGCATATTCGTAGGATTCGTGAGAAGTTAGGAGAATCCACTAAGCATCCTAAATTTATAAAAACGGTTTGGGGGGTTGGTTATAAAATTGAAAAATAGTACAGATTTGAAAATGTTAAGAAAAAAATTAATTACCAAAATAGTCATTAAAATTCTAATTTGGCTTGTGGTTATTTATTTCCTTTTTAATATCTTTATAGATGGATTTTTAAATGACTTTCTGGCAGATTTCATTTATCATTATAATAGTAGATTATATTTCTTTCTTGTAAATAATAAGACGCTCTTTATCATGAGTTTTCTGGTATTCTTTTTTATCTTTGTTTTAATCTACTCTATTCGAAAATTATTAAAGTACTTTTCACTGATTTGTGATTCTATTGATAAGGTTTTACAAAAAGAGGAAGATTTAATTGTTTTTCCTGATGAAATTCGTATTATTGCTGATAAATTAAATACATTGAAACTACATTATATTCAGAGTGAACAAGCCGCTAAAGAAGCTGAAAGTAAGAAAAATGATTTAATTGTGTATATGGCTCATGATTTAAAAACCCCTCTTACTTCTATTATTGGTTACCTGTCTCTTTTAAAAGACGAAAAAGAGATTTCTCCTGCACTACAAGAAAAATACATTTCTATTGCCTTAGATAAATCTGAACGTTTAGAAGATTTAATTAATGAATTCTTTGATATTACTAGATTTAATTTACAAAATATACATTTGACCATGCAAAAAATTAATTTAACCTATCTTTTGGAACAATTAGTAGATGAAGGATTTCCTATGTTAGAAGAAAAACATTTAACTTATCAATTGTCACTTTGCCCCTCTGTTTTTATTCAAGCAGATGGGAATCAATTAGCTCGTGTATTTGAGAATCTTTTAAAGAATGCTATTAATTATAGTTATAAAAATACAGCCATTCATATTGGTCTTACCCAACAAGAAAATGGCGTCTGTGTTTATTTTGAAAATAGGGCTCCTAAAATTCCGGAGCATAAGCTAGAAAAGATTTTTGAGAAATTCTACCGTTTAGACGACTCTCGTTCTAGTAGTACTGGTGGCGCTGGTCTAGGACTTGCTATCGCTAAGCAAATTGTAGAGCTGCATCATGGTCAGATTTTAGTTACTAGTGATGAAGAACATACTATATTTACAGTTCTTTTACCAAATTAACTTTTTACAAATATATAAAGCGGTACTTCTTCTTTTAGATAGATAGTATACCGCTTTCTATTTATTCTCCTGTTAGTTCTTTTATTTTATCACGTAATTCTGCTGCCTTTTCGAATTCCATTTGACTAGCATATTTTAACATTTCATCTGTCATTTTATCTATGATTTCTTGTAAATTGGCTTCTTTTGATAATTGATATTCTTCTTGCGCTTCTTCTACAATGCTTGCTTTTATCGTATCACGAATAGATTTATGAATGGTTTGTGGTATAATACCATGTTCTTGGTTGTACTTATCTTGTATCTCTCTTCTTCTATTCGTTTCTCTTATGGCTTTTTCCATAGAATCTGTTAATTCATCTGCATACATAATAACTTTTCCTTCTGTATTTCTAGCAGCACGTCCTATCGTTTGAATTAGCGACCTTTCTGAACGTAAAAATCCTTCTTTATCTGCATCTAGTATCGCTACTAAAGATACTTCTGGAATATCTAGTCCTTCTCTTAATAAGTTAATTCCTACTAAAACATCAAATTCACCCATTCTTAAATCACGTATAATATCCATTCTTTCCAATGCTTTAATATCAGAATGCATATAACGAACCTTAATATCAATACCTGCTAAATAACTAGTTAAATCTTCTGCCATTTTCTTAGTTAAAGTGGTAACTAAGATTCTCTCATTCTTTTCAACACGTGCTCTTATTTGCTCTATTAAATCATCTACTTGATTGGTGACTGGTCTTACTTCAATTTGTGGGTCTAATAGTCCTGTTGGTCTAATAATTTGTTCAACGACATTTTCTTGACTATGTTCTTTTTCATAATCTGCAGGTGTTGCGCTTACAAACACTACTTGATTGATTCTTTCCTCAAATTCTTCAAATTTTAAAGGTCTATTATCAAAAGCTGAAGGTAATCTAAATCCATATTTTACTAAAGATTCTTTTCTAGCTCTATCCCCATTATACATAGCTCTTACCTGTGGTATAGTAGCATGGGATTCATCAATTAATAGTAAAAAGTCTTTTGGAAAATAATCAAATAAAGTGTATGGTGCACTACCTGGCTCTCTACCACTAATATGCCTAGAATAGTTTTCAATTCCTTGGCAAAATCCTGTTTCTCTCATCATTTCAATATCAAAATTGGTTCTTTCTTCTATTCTCTGTGCTTCTATTAATTTGCCATTTTCTTTAAAATATTGTATTTGTTGTTCTTTTTCTTTTTCAATCGTTTCAATGGCTCTTTCCATTTTATCCATAGTCGTTACATAGTGAGAATTTGGAAATATCATGATATGATTTCTAGTTCCTATGGTTTTACCTGTTAGAGGATTGATTTCTGAGATTTTTTCTATCTCATCTCCCCAGAATTGTACACGAACAGCACTCTCACATTCGTCTGATGGATAGATTTCTACGATATCGCCTTTTGCTCTGAAAGTTCCTCTTTTGAAGTCTAGTTCATTACGGCTGTATTGCATATTAATTAACTTTTTAAGCATCTCGTTTCGTTCAATTTGCATACCTGGTCGAAGTGATACCGTTAAATTTTCATAATCAATCGGGTCCCCTAATCCATAAATACAGGAAACAGAAGCTACAATGATTACATCTCTTGTTTCAAATAAGGCTGCTGTTGCTGAATGACGTAATTTGTCTATTTCATCATTTACAGAAGAGTCTTTTTCTATATAGGTGTCTGATGAAGGAATATAGGCTTCTGGTTGGTAATAATCATAGTATGATACGAAATATTCCACGTTGTTTTCTGGAAAAAACTCTTTGAATTCACTATAAAGTTGTCCTGCTAGTGTTTTATTATGTGCCAACACAAGTGTTGGTTTTTGTACTTTTTCTATAATATTGGCCATGGTAAAGGTTTTTCCGAGAACCTGTAACACCAAGAAGTGTTTGGAATTTTTTGCCTTCCTCTATTCCTTTACTTAAATATTGTATTGCCTGTGGCTGGTCGCCTGTTGGCTTGTATTCAGAATGTAATTTAAACATATCGATACTCCTTAAAATAATCTACTCCATATAAATCATGTATTTGTTCTGTTCCCAGTATGACTATTTTGTTATTACTTATTTCTAATTTTTCTATTAACTCTTTTACTTGTTTGCTATTTAAACCTTTCACATCTATCTCAAGA
The DNA here is from genome assembly GCA_958417695.1 of uncultured Clostridiaceae bacterium. Lineage (GTDB taxonomy): Bacteria > Bacillota > Clostridia > TANB77 > CAG-508 > UMGS1663. Next base: position 15,471 of record CATZDQ010000007.1, read on the forward strand.
AATGCAGGAATAGCAGGGAACTTATCTATGTCAAAATCTATTGTACCTAATTCATAGGATTTTCTATACGCTTGTACTTTTGCAATCGGTTTAATGCCTAATTGCAAAAAGAAATCCTGTTGTTCTTTTTTTCTACTAATTTTGTATTTTATGACTTTCTTCGTCTCCGGATTACTATTATTAACATGCATAGTTACCTTTGTGCCATCTTCTTCTGTAATTCTCACTAGTTTATCCTGCTTTTTTAGCCAACTATCATCTGTGTCAAAAGTAGTTATTATTCTATTATCGTCATAGACTTTATTGGCACCAATCTCTTCTAGTTTTTTAGATACTTCTTCAATATTAACATCTAATACTTTTATTTCATGTTCCTTATATTCTTCCATTCTATTTCTCCTAATCATTCAAAAAATTAATAACTAAATCTATGATAATATCTTTTTCTTTTGGATTTGATTCTGCAATTAATAAAGTAAGTGCTGTTAATGTGTTATTATCTATTACTTGTTTACCATTTTTATATAAGATTCCATAAAAATTCAAGAAATAGATAAATAAAGTTGCAGCAATTCTTTTATTTCCATCAATAAAAACATGATTTTTAACGATTAAATATAAAAAGTTAGCAGTTTTTTCTTGGATACTACTATATACATCTTGTCCATTAAAGCTTTGATATATGTTATTAATAATAGATTCTAAACCTCTGTCTCTTTCTATACCAAATATTTCACTTTTTTCATTGAATTTTAATTGATGAATAATCTCTAAGCAATCTTGATATCTAATCCTTCTTTCATCTGTAGTTCCCCTCATTTTTTTCAAAGTTTTATGATCATAATCATCTAATAAGTCTAATGCTTTTGAATAATCTGCTATTACTTTTAGTATTTCTCTTGCATCATTATTTTCTAATCTTTCATCTATTCTGTTAGCAATATCTATTAATTTTATGGTTTTTTCTAAATATTCTAGTCTTCTCTGGTTGACAGCATACCCTTTTAGCATATAGTCTTTTAAAATTTTATTAGCCCATATTCTAAATTGTGTACCTTCTTTAGATTTCACCCTATATCCTACTGATATAATAACGTCTAAGTTATAGTAGTCAACTTGATATATTTTTCCATCTGATGCAGTTGTTGCAAAATTTGCAACAACTGAAATTTTATCTAATTCTTCTTCTAAAAAAATATTTTTTATATGTCTAGATATAACAGATTTATCCCTTTTAAATAAATCCGCCATTTGTTCAAGATTAAGCCAAACTGTTTCGTCCTGCATATTTACTTCTAATTTTACATCTTGATTTTCAAATATAATAATCTCATTCTTTTCTTTTTCCATGAAACACCTCCTTTTATTTTTTTATTATTATTCTTTTGTTTCTTATTTTCTTGAATCTTTTGTAGATAATGGAGATAAATCAATTCCTGTCCATCATTGAACACACTTGTCATAAACCAATCTTCATTTTAAAAATTTTATTTTATTAATTATTATATGAAATGTCCCTGATGTAGAATTATCTATTTTACTATATTCTTTCCAATCACATGCATATTTATCTTTTAATATAATAGGATTTTCATAATGTCGTTTCGTTCCTGCCCCTGTTTTCTGATGCCAATCTAACTTACCTGTTCTTATAACGCCCTTTTCTAGAGAAAATGCATAATAAACTACGTTATTATTCTTGGGAGGTTTTAAATAACATTCATCATTTGTAGAAAAAATCGTATATTCCTCTTTAAAATTAGAAACATTTTCTCTTATACTTTCTATTCTTTCAATATCTTTTAAATATAAATAACAATTAACTTCTTTTGCTCCATGCTTTTTTAAATTAAAAATCTCATGGTTAACTATTGTAGTACCTCCCTTTGTTTTATATTTTAATTCTATTGGAATCCATTTATCTTGTAATATCACAAGAATATCAATATGCATCTTTAAGTTAAATGAAGGCACATATTCCATTCTCACAATTGCCTCTGGATATTGTTCTTTAATTATCATCCAACCAATTTCTAGCTATAAATCCGCTTCTAATCCAAATACTGGTCTTCTGTTTTTTAATTATAAATGTCTAATTCTATACTATTCTTTCTTTTAATTATATTTCATATTCTATAATTTTTCCATTTTTTATATCCATTGGTGCATTTCCATCTGCAGGTATTCCCTTGGCATACCAGTAAATAGCTCTCCCCACACCACCATGTGTAACTAATAATATATTTTTCTCTTTATATTTTTCTTTTAATTCATTTAATGAATTAGAAACCCTTACATATACACTTTTCATAGATTCTAGACTTTTATATTCATTATCATAATAATTCCAAAATGTTTGCCAATTTAAATTCTCAAATTTTTCATTTTCATAGATACCCATATCTCTTTCTATTAGTCTTTCGTCTAAAATAACAGGAATCTTCAAATCCATATTTAACAATTCTAAAGTATGTCTTGTTCTAAGTGCTGGTGAACATACTATTAAATCTATTTTTAATTTTCTTAACTGTTCTCCTGCTTTTAC
>CATZDQ010000008.1 GCA_958417695.1 uncultured Clostridiaceae bacterium
GATAATACTACTAAAAGAATTTCTGGTTTAGTATGGATGGATACAAATAAAAATGGTATGAGAGAAGAAGACGAAGAATTAGTGTCTGATGTACCAGTTATGTTATTAAACAATAATACTGGAACATTAGTAACAGATACACAAGGAAATGTTATTATACAAAAAACATCAAAAGAAGGTATTTATACATTTAGTGAAGTAGGACAGGGAAAATATACAGTTATTTTCTTATACGATACAGCAAATTATAGTGCAACAACTTATCAAAAAGCAGATGTGGATGCAAGCATGAATTCAGATGCAGTGGATACTAAGATAACATTAGATGGTGTAACGAGAGTTGCAGCAATTACAGAGGAAGTATCGGTAATGAATAGCAATATATATAACATTGACTTAGGACTAGTATCTAATCCAAAATTTGATTTAAAATTAGATAAAACCGTATCTAAAATAACTGTACAAAATCCAACGGGAACAGCAGAATATCCATATAATGATAGCAAATTAGCTAAAAGGGATTTAATTGGAAAATATGTAAATCAGACGACTCTAGTTATAGAATATAAAATAAAAGTGACAAATGAAGGCGCGGTAGAAGGCTATGTAAAGAAAATAGCAGATTATATACCAACAGGATTAAAATTTAATGCAGAATTAAATAGAGATTGGTATTCTTCACAAAATGGTATGTTATTAAACTCTAGTTTAGCAAATACTAAAATTGCACCAGGAGAGTCAAAAGAAGTAACTTTATTGTTAACAATGAAAGTTTCAGAAGATAACTTAGGAATTATTAATAATAGTGCAGAAATATATGAAGCATATAATGATTTAGGATTAGAGGATATAGATTCTACACCAGGTAATAAAGCTTCTAATGAAGATGATATGTCTTCAGCAGATGTCCTAATAACCATTAGAACGGGTAAAACAATTATGTTTATAGGAATAACAACAGTAATTGTTGCCATTATAGGTGTAGGAGCATATTTTATCAAAAAGAAAGTTTTGAGATAGGAGGTGTCATATGAAGAAAACATATAAATATATAATAGGTATAATCATAACGATAGCAATGCTTTTTGTAGGAAACATTTTATTTTCTAAAGTATATGCATGGATGCCTCCAACACTTGCAAAAGGGAATCCAACAACGGGTGTTTTTCCACAAGTATACTTGTCACAAAGAACGATTGCACTACCAAACGAAAGATTTAATTTGGGAGTAAAACAATGGACCGCTAATATAACGGGAGGAAATATCCTTTGTGCAGATCAAAACGCAGCGTTGAGAACAGGAAGATTTGATTCTAATACATATTATGCTCAAGTTATAGGAAGTTTGATTCCAGTAATTGCGCAAGATGTATCAGACTGGGATAGACCAAATAACCTGGATCCAGCACATATGAAAGGATGGAGCTATAGCGTATCTGGAGATGTAGATCAAAGTCAATTAGTATTAAATACTTTTTATGATAATGCAACATCAGATTATTTTCAACAATTAGCGACAAACTCTATGACGCAAGTAATGAGCATTTTATCAGGTCAAGAAAAAATGCCACCATATTCTACAGATATAGACCCAGTAAATACCTATGGTGATTGGGATGGAAATCCGAATTTGGGACCAAAAGTAGGTGTAATGGAAACAGGAAATAGAGCCGGAAATGGATATGAAAAAGTGGTATCTAATGCAGTTTATGCTTCATCTAGTGGAGATAGTAAAGAAGCACAAGTGGCTTATGTATTATCGGCATTAGAAGATTCTTATGGACAGAGTGAGTTTTCAAAAGAATATACAGAAGAAGATATACAAACAGCTTATTGGATGCTAGTAGATCCAGATGGAATAGGAAGTTTAAAACAAAGTCATTTAACGGCGAAAGGAAAGGAGTTATACCAGAAATCAGTAGAATATGCTAATTTCTTGCAAGAAATTAGCGGAGGATATAAAGCTATAATAGACGACACAGAAGGACAAATTATAGCAAATCAAAATTCTAGAGAATACATAGTAGGACCATTTAAAGCTAATTATCCAGATTACGAGGATATATCTTATATGAAGTCTATGTACATTACTAATGGAAATAAAAGATTAGTAGTAGATGAGGAAAAACAAGAATTCGAAATTATTACAAAGGGTAATTCTACAACCGTACCAGGCTCAAACGGTATTAGTAAAATATATCCAAAAAGTGGAGAGTATTTCTTTGTAAAATTCTCTGCAAATGAATTAAATTACCCAACAAAAGTGGAATTACATGCTAATTTTGAATATATATCAGAGTGTAAAATTACTTATGATCAGTGGAGTTCTGATTGTAATATATATCAATATATAGGCCATACAGAAACTAGCGGAGAATATGCAATGAAACATGCAACTTTATATGTAAAAATATCATATGAAAGTTATGATAGGGTAGGTAGCCATACTGAAACATTACATGTTAATGATGATAGTTGTAATGCAGGATTGCATGAAAATTGTCATAGCCATGAAGTAGATGATTATGCGTGGAGAGATCATGTACATTCATGTAGTCCAGTTGAATTGTATCAGCCATATGTAAAAATGAAAGAGGAACCAGTTGCAAGTACAAAAGGCCAGAAATTAACAACAACAACTGCAGGAGAAAGGACCTATACTATAGTAGAGGCAAAAGGAATAGCAACGAAACCAGATAATCCAAATCCACCAGATGGAGGAATTACTATTGATTTGACATTTGAAATAGGTGGAACGGTATGGGTAGACTCTCTAGGAGGAAAAGAGACATTAGGAGATAGTCACTTTGGTAGTAATGATACACCAATGAGTGGTGTGCCGGTAACGTTATATGCATCCAATGGCTCACAAGTGGCAACTACGATAACCGATGGAAACGGAAATTATAAGTTTAAAGGCTTAAATGCCATGAATAAATACTATGTAAAATTTACGTATAATTCACAATATTATGAACCTGTAAATTATGTAAGCCCATACAATGGAAATTGGGATACCAATTCAAATGGTACAGATGTAAGAAGTGAAAGAGAAACAGTAAATGCAAGATTTGCAACAATAGGTTCTACACCAGCTAATTATAGTGGAAAGAATGGAACAAATAAATCTTATACAAGAGATGAATTGAAGAATGCTGGAGCAATTGACCAATTTGGAAATTTAATTGGTGGAGACTCTAGTATGCAACAATTTGTAAAGGATTGTCAATTAGATTCTGTAACAGGTAATGGAGGAATAGATTTATATCCAGTAGAAAATATATTTGTTATAGATAATATGCAAAATATATTAAGTAGAACAATTATTACAGCAGCACCTATTTATCCAAAATTATTACATATTAATCAAGGATATAGTGCAAGACAAGAAGTAGATTTGGCATTAAAGAAAGACGTAGAAAAAGCGACTTTAGAGATTAATGGAAAGACCCATGTATACCAATATAATCAAAGAGAAAATGTAAGTGATGATGAATATGAAAGAACATGGGATGTTGAAGCTAGAATTTCGGATGCTTACTATGATACCAGATATTCTAGAGAACTATTTAAATCAGATTATGCATACAAAATAGGTAATTATGGTGAAAATCCAGGACAATACGGAAAAAATTTAGATGATGAATTAAAAGTATTTATTACTTATAAATTAACTATACGAAACCAATCTATGAGTATACAAGGAAGAATTAATGAAATTGTAGATTACTTTGATGAAGATTATACTTTCGTACCAAGTCGTTCATCTATTTATACACAAGTAGGAGATGTTAGAACTATCATTCATGCTAATAAACAAGATGGAAGCAGTATCTTTAAAGAAAATGAGACTATATACCCAGGAGGAAAAGCTAATATTCAAGGATACAAGAATTTATATATTACAGGTTTGGGAGCAGGAACTAGAGCAACAGAAAGAACTTACTACTACGAAAATGGAGAACAAAAGTGGAGAGATAGAGAAATAGACTTAAATGATGGTGTATATCTAAAATCTGGACAGACAGCTTATGTATATTTAACGTTTGAAGTAAATAAGAAGGATAATTGGTTGATTTTAGATGAGACTGTTGACCAAGCTGCTACACCAATTGGCGTAGGAAAAGAAAATATAGCAGAAATTAATGGATTCTCAACAAGATATGCAGGTGGAACACAAGTAGCAAACGTAGGTGATGTGGGAGGATTAGCAGCAGGTTTAGTAGATAGAGACTCTAACCCTGGTAATGTAGAATATACCGGTATTAGGAAAGATATGTCAGACAATGAAGCAAAAGAAGTTTACAAGAAATTTGAAGACGATACAGATAAAGCGCCAAACTTAAGATTAATTCTATACAAAGATGATAAGGAAAATAGAGTGATTAATGGAGCTGTATGGGAAGATGAAAGAAATAAGATTAATGGTGCAGCAACTGTGGGAGATGGTATAAGAAACAATGAGACGCCAGTTAATGGTGTTACCGTACAACTAGTGGAATTAATGGACAATGGCACAGAATTTATCTGGAGAACATTTGAAAATGGCTCTGGAACAGCAAATTCAACTACCCCAATTATCAATATCAATGGATTAGTTCCTGACTACAATATTGGAGAAACTGGTACAGGTAAATATGCATTTAAATCATTTATGCCAGGTAATTATATCGTAAGATATATTTATGGAGATACTATTAAAACAGTATTAGTAAATGATACATCTTCTAGTGATGAAGCAAAGAATATTAGCAATGTATATGGACAAAAAGGATTGAATGCTAAATCATACAATGGTCAAGATTATAAATCAACAACCTACCAAGCAGGATTAGGTACTTATGACGGAAATAACACACATGCAAGTTATACCTATGATATAGGAAGGTCAGACACAGCTTCTAATGTATCAGATGCTAAGGATTTAAAAGAAAGAAGAAATCAAGTAGTTGATTATTCAGATGATAATGTAATGAACCATATAGCTGAAGTATTGGCATCGTATAGAGAACAACCAAGTTACAATGGAACAAAATATAATCAAACACAAATCCAATCTTTAATCGGTGAATTAATGGACCGTACAAAGATGACAGCTGAAACAGGAAAAATAGATATTGAATTGGAATATAATAGACAATCAACAGGAGACAACAAGAACAACAATCAAACTTCTTACTCAATTAATAATGTAGATTTAGGACTTGAAGAAAGACCAAAAGCACAACTTGCAATTGACAAACAAGTAACAAATGTAAAATTGACATTAGCAGATGGCTCTGTATTATTTGATGCAAAGCAAACAGCATCTAACGTTTTATGGCAAGATCATAAGAAATACGATACAGGATACAGTGGAAACTTTATGGATTCAAGTAAATTTGGAACGATTTCTAATATTAGGCAACAACATGCTTCAAAATTTGGATTAATACAATTAAGTATGGATGAGGAATTAATGCATGGAGCAACGATTAAGATAAGTTATCAAATTACAGTTACAAACGTAGGAGAAGTAGATTACAAAGAAGATAGTTTCTACTATACAGGACAAATTGCAAATACGAATAATATTGTAACGACTACAGCAAATCAACTAGTTGATTATGTAGCAAACAATTTACAATTCTATGTAGCAGATAATAGTAGTTTTGAAGTTATCAAAACAGATAAGTTATTAAGTGATGGATTAATTAATACAGCATTAAAGAATAACATAGAGAAATTTAATACGATTATTACAACATCTGCAAACTCTAATATTGCTAAGACAGCATTAGTACCAAGCTTGTATAAAGAAAAAGTAAATAGAAATGCAATAGATAGTGTATCAGACGATTTAATCTTAACACAATTAATTACATCGGAGAATGATACAGATGACTTAACCTATAGAAACATTGTAGAAATTGTAAAAACAAGCAACATGGTAGGTAGAAAGAATGAATATTCAGTAGTAGGAAATCAAAACCCTGCTGAAGACCCACAAGAACTAGGCACCGATAGAGCAGAAATTGTAAGAATTTTACCACCATTTGGTGATGCAGGTATTTACTATATTATAGCAGCTATTGTTATAGCAACTGTTGGAATTATAGTAGTAGGAATCATTTTTATTAAAAGAAAGATTTTAGAAAGATAACTTCAAGTATTAAAAAACTTAAAAGAATAATACCAAAGAACCAGGCATTCTAAATGCCTGGTTCTTCGGTATAACTTTCGACTCTATTAATACTACTCAAAATTGTATTTTACAAATTTTGTCTCAGAGGAAGTTACAAAAGAAATTCCAACTTTCTGAGGTGAAGCAGATTGGTCCAATTTCAACTCAATAAACTGCTCTGCTTCAAAATCTTTGATAGAGTCAGCGTTAACTTTAATGGAAAGGACAGTATCTCCTACACAATCAGTTAAGTTTACTGCAAAACGATCACCTGACTGAATGACATAGGTGCTTCCCGGTTCAATAATTTCCTGAGTACCAGATTCATTCCAAACCACTAAGTTAATAGAATCTGCGCCTTCCTGAGCTGCAAAAGTCTCGAAATCGAGAACTTCTACAAGAGATGAGGATTCTGATTCTTCTACTTCCGATGCAGTCTCCTCAATAGAAGTGGACTCTTCAGAAGTTGCTTTTGCGGTTTCTACTACTGTGGTTGAAGAAGACTCAACAACAGGTTCTGAAGATTCCTCCATCAAAGAAGGCCCAGGGTCAGGTTCCGGAGATTCCTTTCTGCTACGGCCTGTTACCAAAAAGATAGCAACAATGATTGCCGCGACTATGGCAACAACTGCAATAATCGCAATTGTTGGACGCCGGTTTTTAGGAGATTTCTCCGGCTGTACAACATCAGTGATGCTGTCTACTACTTCCCCTGTTGTCGCATCCAGTGGAGTTTTTACTGTTTCCCGTTCCCAATTTTTCTTTTCCATAATATACCTCCTTCTTAAGGCTGGAAAAAATAAAAATAACTATTTGTAACACTTTTAGTATAACACTGATTCAAAATAATGTCAACATAAAACCTAAAAATATACAGAAATTGGTAATTGCTTTTACTAGTTCTTTAATATTTTAAAAGGATAAATAAAATAGGAATAATAGATACGGATTAAGATAAAAATGTAATTAATTATAAAAAACCAAAATTTAACAAAAATACAAAACTAGTATTGACAAGACATAGGTCTTTAAGGTATAATACGTATCGTGTAAGGTAAGATGAAATAAAATCTACCAGTAAATATCCCACACGTAGAAGTGTATTACTGGAAGGAGGGGAATATTAGTGTCAGAAATTAAAGTAAATAATGGTAATATAGAAGATGCCTTAAAAAGATTTAAAAGACAATGTGCAAGAAATGGCGTATTGCAAGAGGTTCGCAAAAGAGAGCATTATGAAAAACCAAGTGTAAAAAGAAAGAAAAAATCAGAGGCTGCAAGAAAAAGAAAATTTTAATATACCATGATTATATAGGCGTTTTCCAAAGAAAAAGATTTTTGGAAAGCGCTTTTTGAGTTTAAAAGGAGGAATGATGATGTTAAAAGAAAGATTATTAGAAGATATGAAGGTAGCGATGAGAGAGAAACAAACGACTAAAAAGAATGTTATTCAAATGGTAAGAGCAGCTATTTTACAAGTAGAAAAGGATAAACAAATAGAATTAGAAGATGACCAGATTATAGAAATAATAGCAAAAGAATCGAAAAAAAGAAAAGATTCTTTAGGAGATTATGAAAAAAGTGGAAGACAGGATTTAATTAATCAAATACATGAAGAAATTACTATTTTAGCAGAATACTTACCACAGCCATTAAGCAGGGAAGAAATAGAAAAGATTATAGAAGAAGTAATTGTACAAACACAAGCAACTTCTATGAAAGACATGGGAAGAGTCATGAAAGCTGCAAAAGAAAAAATAGGAGTGGCAGCCGATGGAAAAATAATTAACGAAATTGTAAAAGAAAAATTAGCATAAAACATAGAGGTAAAATGAAAAAAGTAATAAAAAAGATAAAGAATAGTGAATATGCAGTAATATTTTTGATAATATCACTTATAGTATCAGTATATTTATTTGACGTTCCTTTAAATGCGAATGATGAATTATGGAACTTTTCTAATATCTTTAAGATGGCAAATGGTTTTCAAATATATCAAGATTTAAATGTAATTATTACACCACTTTTTTTCTATTTAGGAAGTCTTATTTTTAAAATTTTTGGTAGTAATTATCTAATATATAGGCTTTATAACAGATATATAATTAATATATTCTTATTCTTAATGCTATATAGAACTTTTCGCAAATTGGAAATAAAAAAACAAGATGCTATTATATATACGATGTTTTCTGTACTTTTTATTTTATCAATAACTGCTGCAGGAGAGTATGGCGTATTAGCAATAGCTATTTCTCTAATAGGTATACAATTAGAAATAAAAGAATCGAGAAAAACATTAATATATAATATTTTACAAGGGATATGTATCTTTTTTGTTTTTATGACTAAACAAAATATAGGTGTCTTTTATTTGTTAGGGATATTATGCTTTAAAATGATAGAATCGAGTAGTTGGAAGAAAAAAATACAGAATATACTATGCATAATTTTTTCATTTATAATATCAGTAGGAATATTTTGTTTATATATGCAAGCAATTGGTAGTTTAGAATCATTTTTGAACTATACCTTAGGAGGAATAAATGAATTTGCTAAACAAAATCTAGTATACAACTTTTGGAATATATTACCATTAGTAGTAGAAATGGTTATTGATATATTGTTTATCATATTAACATATAACAAAAAAATAAAATGGAGAAATGAAACAGTCAGAAATCGCATAAGGTTATTAGCCAGTGTTAGTTTCTTCATGATTTGGCAAGCATATCCTATAGTAAATATATCTCATGTTATGTCAGGAAGTATTATTTTTATCATATTATTTTTATATTTATTAGATAATATGTTTTTACAGGAAATCTTAGAGGGAAGAAAGGCAAAGAAAATTAAGAAAGCAATGCTATTATGTATCAGTATATGTATTTTGATATTAAGCCTAATACATAATATTTTATATATAAAAGAAATTATAAGTCCAGATTATTATTTTGAAGTCAATAGCCCTTATTATGGGGCTTTAGCAAAACAAGAGACAGTCGATGAAATTCATACTATGTGCCAATATATAGAAGAACAAAATAAAAATGGTATGGAGGTAAAAGTTATTTCTTATTATGCTAATTTATATATGAACGTTCTTGGAAAGAATAATGGAGAAATGGATTTACCCTTCTATGGCAACATGGGAAAAAGCGGTGAAGAAGGTATGATACAACAAATAAAAGAACTTAGAAATACCAAAATTTTAATTCTAACACAAGAGGATAGTACTTACCAAGAGTCAAAAAAAGTAACCGACTATATCAGAGATAACTTCATAAAAGAAGGAGAAATTAGTCGTTTCACTATATATGCATCAAATTAAAAATATACAAGGATTTCTTGTATATTTTTTCCATTTTGTATTATAATAAAAACAAGACCAAAGATAGAAGAGGAGAATCAATATGAAAGATGAAAAAATACAATTAAAAGAAGGTATTGTATTACACAAAATACCAACCAATTTATTTAAAACTAATTTATTAGCTGTTTTTTTGACAATGCCACTAAATAAAGAAACGGTTACCAAAAATGCCTTAATAACAGCTATTTTAAGAAGAGGAACCATGCAAATGCCAACACAAGAAAGCATTAGTCAGAACTTGGAAGAGATGTATGGGGCTGCCTTCGATTGTGGTATAGAAAAAATAGGAGATAATCATACTATTAAATTTTATTTAGAAGCAATTAACGATAAATTTTTACCAAATCAAGAAAAGATTTTAACTAAAAGTATGGAAACATTACTAGATATTGCCTTTAATCCCTTAGTAGAAAATGATGGATTTAAAGAACAATATGTGCAAGAAGAAAAAAATAGCCTGAAGCAAATGATAGAGGGGAAAATTGATAATAAAGGTATGTATGCTTTAGAAAGATGTATCGAAGAAATGTATAAAGATAAGCCCTATGGGTTATATAAATTGGGTTATATAGAAGACCTAGAAACAATAAAGACAAAAGAATTATATGCATATTATCAAGAAATGATTCAAAGTTGTAAAATAGATATTTTTGTATCAGGAGAAATGGAAGAAGCAATCATAGAACAAATAAAACAAAATTCCAATATCCAAAAATTAAAAGACAGAAAAGCAATCATAGCCCAAGAAAATGAATTAAAACCACAAATAGCGGAGCCAAGAATAGTAGAAGAAAAAATGCAAATTACTCAAGGAAAACTAATTATTGGATTAGATGTGCAAAAAGAAGAAAAAGAATCTGGTTACATCACTTCTGTCTATAACACTATATTAGGCAGTGGCGCTAATTCTAAATTATTCCAAAATGTAAGAGAAAAAGAAAGTCTAGCTTATACAGCTAGTTCTAGTTATGTAAAAAGAAAACAAAATATATTTATTAGAGCAGGTATAGAAATTGAAAACTATGAGAAAGCTGTAGAGATTATTAAACAACAATTAGAAGATATGAAACAGGGCAATTTTACACAAGAAGATATACAAAATGCTAAGAACTTATTAATAGCAACCATTGACAATATACCAGAAGAACAAGATACGGAATTAACCTATTATTTTGGTCAGGAATTAACCAATACACAAATATCTATAGAAGAATACAAAGAAAAAATCAAACAAGTCAGTAAAGAACAAATTGTAGAGATTGCCAATCAAGTACAAATAGACACAATTTATTTCCTAAAAGGTGAAAATTAGAAAGGAGTCATCATGAAGCTAATAGAAAGTTTAAAAATAAAAGAAAAGGCCTATATAGAGACATTAGATAATGGATTAAAAATAATCATAATACCAAAAGAAAATACAAAGAAAAAATATGTCATATGGGGTACCCATTTTGGCTCTATAGATAATCATTTTATAATGCCCAACACAAAAGAAGAAGTTTTTGTACCAGACGGTGTGGCACACTTTTTGGAACACAAAATGTTTGAACAAGAAAATGGAACCAATAGTTTAGACACCTTAATGGCATTAGGCGTAGATGCAAATGCCTATACAACCAATAATCATACAGCATATCTATTTGAAGCAAATGACCACTTTTATGAGGCTTTAGATGAACTAATGAATTATGTACAGCATCCCTATTTTACAGATGAAAATGTAGAAAGGGAAAAGGGAATTATAGGCCAAGAAATCGGAATGTATGACGATGACCCAGGATGGCAATTATATATGAATGCGATGGATTGTTTGTATGAGCATAATGCTATAAAGATAGATATAGCGGGTACCGTAGAATCTATCAGTAAAATAGATAAAGAAGTATTATATAAATGCTATAATACCTTTTACCATCCATCCAATATGGTACTAATTGCTTGTGGAGATTTCCAGCCAGAAGCATTACTACTAGAAATTCAAAAAAGGTTAATACCGAAGGAAAAACAAGGCGAAATTAAAAGGATTTATCCAGAAGTAGAAAAGGAAATTCATAAACCATATAAAGAAACAACAATGGAAGTTAGTAAACCATTATTCATGATTGGATATAAAGATAAAGCACAAACAACAGATATAATTAGAAGACATATTGCAGTAGAAATTTTATTAAATATGCTCATAGGAAAGAGTTCTGATTTATATAAAAACCTATATGCAGAAGGACTTATTTTATCTGAACCAGATTTAGATTATGAATTTAGTGAGCAATATGCACATGTGTTAATATCTGGTCAATCTAAAAATCCAGAAGAGATTAACAACCGCTTAAAAGAAGAAGTAAAAAAATTAAAAGAAAATATGGACGAAAAACATTTTGAAAGAATAAAGAAAAAAATCTATGGAGATTACGTGGCAGAATATAACAATATAGCCGATATTGCGAGAATGTTTTTATCAGATTATTGGAAAGGAATTGAAACGTTCGACTATATAGAACAATATGTAACTGTAACTTTAGAATATACTAAACAAATTTTAGAAGAAGTTTTTGATGAAAAAAACAATATTCTGTCAGTTGTCAAAGAAAATTAAAACACTGTGTCGAAAAAAGGAAAAAAATAGAAAAAAATGTCATACGAAAATACAACAAAAACGCCAAAATTTAGGCGTTTTTTATTGACTAAAATGTAAAAATATGGTAACTTAAATATACACAAAAGAAAAAAGCACGAAAAAGGAGAGTGATAATATGTTAAATGAAGAAATTTGTAAATTAAGGGAGCAATTAAATGAAAGTATTATCAATGGACAAGATTATACAATAACATACAAATTAAGTGTAGAATTAGATGAACTAATAGCAAAGTACTATAGAAGAGACGTGGTCGAAGATACAAAAGAAGAAAAGTCAAATATAAGTTATTTAATGGTATAGATACAAAAAAGAAAATATCTACTGTGTAGTAGATATTTTCTTTTTTAGAGAAATAACGAATAGTGTTGAAAGATAGGATAAAATAGGGTATAATAAAAAGAGAGGTTTTATATAAGAGAGGAGAAAAACTATATGAAAACAAATAAAATAGTAATATGGATGTTTTTAATAGTAATGTTGCTATGTAATATTTGGATTCCTTCCTATGCTGCACAAACTGGAGGAACAGATGCTTCTGGAGGTGGAGGTAGTTCAGGGATAACAATAGGAGGTTTAGATATAGGTGCATTTAAACCAGGAACATTAACAGGAGAAGATACAAATGAAGCATTTTCTTTGATAAAAACAATTGTTTCGGGACTAACCTTTGTGGGAATGATACTATCGGTTATTATGGTTATGATATTAGGTATTAAATATATGGTTGGTAGTATAGAACAAAAAGCCGAATACAAAAAAACGAGGTTTCCAATGTTAATAGGAATGATTTTAATTTTTTCTACTTCCGCAATAGTTTCTATTATATTTAATATAGTGTATAATGGAATGTTTCTGAAAGGATGATTATAATGAGAAAATTATATAAAAAAGTTATAACAATTAATTTAGTTATTATACTAATTTTAAGTATTAGTACGTCTATTTTCGCTAAAGATACAAAAAAACATACAGCAGGAGAAATTATTGATGAAGCAGGAGGTTTTATAGAAAATGGAGTGGCAGCAGGAGGAGATAAAGTAATTACAGGAGAAGATTTAAAGAATATGTCTGATACCATATACAATATTCTATTAATTGCTGGAATTGCTGCAGCTGTTATTATCGGTGTTTTATTAGGAATTAAGTTTGTGACAGGAGGAATAGAAGGTCAAGTAGAAGTTCAAAAAGCACTAATTCCATATGTTGCAGGATGTGTTATTGTCTTTGGAGCTTTCATTATATGGAAAATTGTTGTGACTATGCTTATGGGATTAAAATAGTTATGGAAAATTTTAGAAAGTAGTTGAAAAATTTAAAAAAGTATATTATAATAAAAATAATAAGGGAAAAGGAGGATTTTACATGAAAAAGCAAATAAAAATGTTTTCTGTTATGTTAATTATACTAGCAATTGTATGCACGATAGCAAATGTGACTCTTGCAACAGATTTATCAGGTTCTATTAAAGATTTAGGAACTGGTAGTGCATCTGGAACAACTTCTGTTATGAATGTTGGTAAAACAATAGTTGCTATTATGCAAACAGTGGGGATTGTTGTAGCTGTAGTAATTATGTTGGTGTTAGGTATCAAATATATGATGGGTAGTGCAGAAGAAAAAGCAGAATACAAAAAGACTATGATACCATATGTTGTAGGTGCAGTACTTATTTTTGCGGCAACAACTATTGTAAACGTAATTTACAATATGGCAAATGGATTAAATCAATAAATTATTATTTAGTATTACATTAAAATTACAATTTGATTACAAAAATATTAAAAATGCATATTTATGCATTTTTTTTTGTTTTTTTGTTACATTTTATAAGGTTTTTTGCTATAATATAAATAAGTGAGATTATATCTAAGTGATGCAAAGGAGGAACTCTTTTATGGGAACATACAATATACCGAGAAATGTAAAAGGGGAAGGAAGGATATTATTTATATTTTCTACTAAAAGTTTAATTTATTCAGCTGCAGGTGTAATTATAGGATTGCCTTTCTATTTCATTTTTTCAGCATGCAATATGACAGTAGTAGGAATTGTAATTACAGCTTTTTTTGCATTAATTGCTTTTATTACAGCTACTTTTAAAATACCAGAATTAGGTGGTATTAAGATTACTAAAAAAGTAGGGGGAGAGAATATTGATGAAGTAATAAAGAGAGCAATAAGATTTAAGAAAAATGGAAATAAGGTATACATATATACTAAGGAGGAAGAAAATAATGGATAGTATTAATCTTTTAACAATGATACTAGTGATAGTTTTAGTAATAATGGTAATGTTACTAATTATCCTTGCAATTGTAAGCATTTCTTCGAAATCTAAGAATAAGCAAAATATATCAGGAAAAATTACAGAGAAAGATGCAAATCAAAAAGCAAGAAAAAAAGTAAAAGAGTATAAAGTAGAATCTATAATGGATTTTATGGAATTTGATACAGTTGTAGACAATATGATTTCTCAAAAAGATGGGACAAGATATATTATGGTAGTGGAATGTCAAGGTATTAATTATGATTTAATGTCTGAAATGGAGAAAAATTCTGTAGAGGAGGGGTTTATTCAATTTCTAAATACATTAAGACATCCGGTACAAATTTATACACAGACAAGAACCATAAATTTAGATAGTAGCATACAGACATATAAAACTAAAATTACTGAAATAGAGAACAAGTTACAAAGGCAAGAGATGGAATATAATCAAATGATTAAGTCTGAGAAATATACGCAAGAGCAGATAGATAAAGTCTATTTTGAACTTACTAAACAACGTAATTTGTATGAATATGGAAAAGATATTATTTTTAATACAGAAAGAATGAGTTTAAACAAAAATGTACTAAATAAAAAATATTATGTAGTAATACCATATTTTATAGAAGAATTAGGGGAAAATTCATTTGATAAACAGGAACAAAGAAATATGGCCTTTTCAGAATTGTATACAAGGGCACAATCCGTTATAAGAACTTTATCTGTTTGTGGGATTAATAGTAAGGTTTTATCTTCTAATGAACTAGTTGAATTATTATATGTAGCATATAATAGAGATGAAGCTGAAGTATTTGGATTAGATAAAGCTTTAAGAGCTGGGTATGATGAATTGTACTCTACAGCACCAGATGTAATAGATAAACAAATGGCTTTATTAGATAAACAAATAGAAGAAGAGGCTATGAAAAAAGCACAAAATAAAGTGATGGAAGCAAGAAATGATAAGCAAAGAGCACTACAAGAGAAAAGAAATTCTAAAGAAGATTTGATTGACGAATTAGTGCAAGAAATTATAGCTGAAAATGCTCAGTTTGTAGGTGAAGACATTGCGATAGATGCAATTACAAAAGTAGAGCAAGAAAAAAAAGAAAGACAAGGAGGAACAAAAGAAGATGCTAAAAAAGAAAAGTCAAAACGTGGTAGAAAACCAAAGACCGCATAATTTTGACAATGATTATTCAAACGTGGATGAGTATAAAATATTAAAAAGACAGACAATCAAAGAGCTAATTGCTCCCTCGGGAATAGATGCCAGTAATATAGATCATCTAGAAATTATTTCAAATGTAACAAGATATGCAAGAAGTTTTTTTGTATCAACTCTTCCAAGAATGACTACCTTCCCGGAATTATTTAGAGATATGTATTTATTTGGGGATATTAATACTTCGATTTATATTAATCCTATTGCAGAATCAAGATCACAAAATGAATTAAACAGAACAATAAACGAATTAGAAACTGAGAGAATTGTAGCAGCAGATAAAGGAAATATTAATAGAGAGAGTACTTTAGGACAGAAAAGATGGGAAGCAGAACAACTAAGAGATGAAATTGCAGCAGGGTACAATAAATTATTTGAAGCCTCTGTAGTATCTACATTATTTGCTTATAGTCTAGAGGATTTAGATAGATATACAAAATTACTAGCCTCAGAGATGTCTAAGTCTTTGGTAGGCGTAAAAAGTGCTTGGGGATTACAAGAAGAAGCTTTTAAAAGTAATGTACCGTTAATGCAAGACAAAGTGAAAAAAACACATACTTTTGATAGACGTTCTATGGGAACAGTATTTCCTTTTACAACATCAGAAGTGGGTCATCCTACAGGTATACCATTAGGTTTTAATAAACAAACAGGAGTACCAATTCTTTTTGATAACTTTCATTCATCTCTTACAAATTATAATATGGTTATTTTTGCAAAGTCTGGTGCTGGTAAATCTGTTACTATGAAGACTTTGATTTCAAGGTCAGCCGTATTGATGGGAATACAAAGTTTAGCTCTAGATGCTGAAGGTGAATACAGTATAGTAGCAGAAAGTTTAGGAGGAATTAATGTTGTGTTAAGTCCAACATCTAAAACGGTTATTAATCTTTTTGATATTGAATCAGAGGTTATAAAAGATGAAATAACAGGAAAATCCAGAACGGTAGTAAATGTGGAAAATAAAGTTGAGGATGTTACACAAGCATTGCTAACTATGGCTAGAGGAAGTACAAGAAGTAAAGAAGTAAATGAACTTACAAAGCAAATCATAGCAGAGTCTGTAAGTGAAGAATATGCGGCTATTAAGGTAAATAGTGATCCAAATAGTTTATATGAGTCAAATACAATTGTATCTGGGGATTCTTTAGGAAGGCAAAAGAAAAAAATGCCTACTATAGGTTCGTGGTATAAAAGATTATTGCAAAAGGCAGAAACAAATACAAATGTAGATTATCAATTTCATTATAGCTATTTATTAAAAGTTATGAAGCAGTATATAAGAGAGTATGATGGACAGATGGCGTATTTTGATGGACAGTCTACTTTTGATTTATTAGACGGTACCTTATTTATTAATTTAGATATATCTCAGTTAGAGGAAAGATTCGCAAGACCACTTGCACAACAAATATTACTTTCTTGGATTTGGGAGAAATATGTTAAGAAAAATAGTGAAGATAGAACAAAGGCGTCCAGAAAAAGAGTTTTAGTTGATGAGGCTTGGATGTTACTTCCATATCCTGAAGCAGTAGACTTTTTAAATACAATGGCACGTCGTGCTAGAAAAAGAAATGTATCTTTGGCTATTATTTCACAGAGATTTCAAGATTTTTATGAGAAACCAGAGGCACAAGCTGTTTTAACATCTTCTGATACAAAATTGTTTTTAGCACAAGATAAATCAGAAATACAGTATTTAAAAGAAGTTTTCAAATTAAGTTCAGGGGAGGCTAACTTTTTAGTAACTTGTTTAAAAGGAGAAGGACTTTTAAAAGTTGGAGCAGATACAGCGATTATTGAAATAAGACCAACAGCAAAAGAGTTTGAATTTGTGGAAACGAATATTAATAAATTGGTACAAATGAACAAAAATAGAAATCGAAATGAATACTAAGGGAGGACCTTATTAAATGAAAAAATTTGCAAAAAAAGGTATTCTACAAAAGATAATAATTATTACAGTAACCATATTACTATTTAATTTCATAACACCATCTATTTCAAATGCAGCAGAATCTGCTTTAGCTTCTTTAGGAGGTATTATTTATAACGCGGTAACAGACTTTATAGCGGTAATAGGTGACAGCGTTTTAGGATTAGTACAATACTTTATGATAGGAGATACTGCAAGTGCAACATCAGCAAAAGAAGGAATGA
>CATZDQ010000009.1 GCA_958417695.1 uncultured Clostridiaceae bacterium
ATAAATTACTGTATTTACACCTTCAGGATCTGTTATACTAAAGTGCTTTCCTTGTATGTTCTCCATTTCTACACCCCTTTTTCTATGAACCAAAGATTCTCATAGTTTGTCTTTTGTTATTACTCATAATTAATATTATACCTTGTAGATTCTGGCTTGTCAACACTTTTTACTTTTTTATGTTAACATTTTCCATTCTTGGTTCAAATTTTGATATTTCTTTTAATTGTTTAAATATTTCTAATTCTTTTTGTGTTAGATTTTTTGGTACAACAATTTTAACTTCTGCTACTAAATCTCCTCTTCCGCCTTTCCCATCTTTATAGCCTTTGCTAGGAATTCTTACTTTTTCTCCACTACCAATGCCTTGTGGTACAAACACGGTTGCTTGGTCATCAATAGCTTGAACTGCCACTCTTGTACCTAACGCCGCTTCCCATGGTGTTAATAATAAATCTGTATACATATCATAGCCTTCTAATCTATATTTTTTATTATTTTCAATATGAATCTTAATAAAAAGGTCTCCGTTTTTCCCGCCATTTTCTCCTGGTTTTCCTTGTCCAATTAACCTAATTTTTTCTCCATTACGAATTCCAGCAGGTACTTTTACGGAAAAAGTTTTCATTTTTCCATCAACCGCCCTTAAGGATATTTTCTTATTCAAACCATAAAAAGCTTCTTCTATAGATACTTGTATCTCTGTTTCTATATTTTCTCCTTTTACAGGTACCTTTTTTCTTTTATTATCCTTATTTTCTTCTCTTGCTTCTTGGGTTACATGCCCAAAAAGAATCCCTAAAAAATCAGTTTTTTCTTCTCTTTGCTGTTCTTGCTTTGCTTTCTTTTTTCCTACATGTGAATACCAAATTCTATCATATTTTCTTTTACTGGTAGCATCTGATAATACGCGATAAGCTTCATTAATATCTTTAAATCTTTCCTCTGCTTTTTTATCTGTGTTTACATCTGGATGATACTTTTTAGCTTGTTCTCTAAAAGCTATTTTTATTTCTTCTATTGTTACCTTATTATTTTCTAACTCTAATATTTTATAATAATCTTTAAAAATCATTTGACATCCTCCCAAGTTCATGGTGTGCTTATTATATCATACTTATTTTTAGAATTAAAGGTTTTTTTTAGATTTAAAGAAAAAGAAATTGCCAAAAAGGAACGTCCCTTTTGGCATTAAGCTAGTTCTATTAGACAATCTAATAACTTTGAATAGCTGATACCAGATGCCTCAAATAGTTTTGGATACATACTGATACTTGTAAAACCTGGTAATGTATTAATTTCATTAATGATGATTTGATTTGTGTTTTTTTCTACGAAAAAGTCTACTCTAGATAGTCCTTTTCCGTCTATTGCCTTAAATGCTTTTATAGCTTGTTTTCTAATTTCTTCACTTACTTTGCTTGGTAAATCTGCTGGTATAATGGTAAGAGATTGTGTATTTTTATATTTAGAATCGAAACTATAAAATTCTTCAGCAGATAAGATTTCTCCTACGCAAGATGCTTTTACCTCTTCGTTTCCTAGTACTGCACATTCTACTTCTCTTGCATTAATTCCTTGTTCTATTAGTATTTTATTATCATATTGTGCTGCATAAATAATGGCTTCTTTTAGTTCTTCTTTATTTTTTGCTTTTTTTATGCCGACTGAAGAACCAGAGTTTGAAGGTTTTACAAATATAGGGTAGTTTATTTTTTCTTCTACTATTTGTATGATTTCATTTATGTTCTTTTTTTCTTCGCAGAAATTTTCATTTATAAAGACATAGTGTTCTTTGTAGGCTCTGATATATACATAAGGTGCTTGTTTTAACCCTGCTTTCTCAAAGATGATTTTCGTATAAACTTTATCCATAGCTACACTAGAGGCTAATACTCTACAACCTACATAAGGTATTTTTAGTAATTCAAATAGTCCTTGTATGGTGCCATCTTCTCCATATAGTCCATGTAATACTGGAAATAGACATTCCATTTGTTTTAAATAGGTCATGACATCTTTGATTGGTTCTATATTTTCAATGCTATCTCCCACTTGTTTTTCTTTTATCTGTTCAATTGGTTCATTATAGGTATACCAAGTTCCTTGTTTATCTATATAAATAGGAAAAATCTCATATTTTTCTTTATCTAAATTTTTTAAAACGGAAATGCCTGATACAATGGATACTTCATGTTCTGTAGACATTCCTCCAAATATGACAGCTAATTTTATTTTTTTCATATTTTTTTGTCCTCGCTTTTTTCAAAAATTTAATCTGTTATACACATTTTGTGGTTATCTTGTGGATAATTTCTTCGAAATGCATACCATTGGATGCTTTTAATAAAATAACATCGTTTTCTTGTTTTATTTGATTAATGATTTGTGCTGCTTCTTCATTTGTTTGACAATATAGGATATCCTCTTTTTTTATGCCTTCTTGCTCTGCTTGTTTACCTATATAAATTGCTTCTTTTCCTACTAAAATGAGCTTATCAAGTTTTTCTTTAGCAACTTCTTTTCCTACTTCTCTATGTAATTTTTCAGAGAATTCTCCTAATTCTAGCATATCTCCTAATACGGCTATTCTTCTTTTTTCTTGTAATTTTCCCAAATAATCAATGGCTGCTTTCATAGAATCTAAATTGGCATTATAGCAATCATTGATAATGGTTATGTTATTTTGAAGCTTACTAATATCCATTCTTTTTTTGGTTAATTCAAATTTAGATATGCCTTCTTTTATAGCTTTTATTGGTATATGAAAACATTCTCCTATAGCAATAGCGCATAAACTATTTTGTACAAAGTGATTTCCGCCTACTGGTACCTCTATTGGTTGTGTTTCCTGCCTTTTTGTATGTAACTGATACGTGCTTTTTTCTTCTTCTAGTATAATTTGGGTTGCCATATAATCACTTGGTTCTTTTATGCCATATGTTATAATATGGTATTTATCTTTGTTGGTCTCATACCATTTATGTAATAAATCATTATCATTATTAATAACGACTGTTCCACCTTTTTGCATACCTTCTAATATTTCTAATTTTGCTTTTAAAATGTTTTCTCTAGAGCCTAATATGCCAATATGAGCGGTTCCTATATTGGTAATGGCTACTACACTTGGTTTTGCTATGTTTGTTAAATAACGAATTTCTCCAAAGTGGTTCATTCCCATTTCTACCACTAAGGCTTCTTCTTGTTTTAGTCCTAATATAGTTAGGGGTAGGCCTATTTGGTTGTTATAGTTTCCTTGTGTTTTTAATGTTTTGTACTTTTGTGCTATCACATTAGCCACGATGTCTTTTGTACTAGTCTTTCCCACACTACCTGTAATAGCAATGACGGGTATCTGATATAGGCTTCTTTTTAAACTTGCTATTTGGCCCATAGCAAGTACAACATCTTTTACTCGTATTATAAAGGCTTCTGGATAATTTTGTATTTCCTCCTTATTTATTTCTATGTCTTGTATTATAACTCCTTTTGCTTCTTTTTCTAGTGCTTCTTTCCAAAAGATACTACCATTAATGGTTTCCCCTTTGATGCCAAGATAAATGTCTCCTTTTTGTATTTGTCTGGTATCTTTTGAGAAATTTTCACAAATACTATCTTCTTTTCCTGCAATTAATTCTCCTTTTGTTATTTCTAAGATATCTCTTACACTTATTGTTTTATTGGTTTGTAATGCCATATGATTTCCTCCGTTTGCTTACTTATATGTTTCTTTTATAAAATATATGCCTATTTTATTTTTAGATTATATGCGAATTTTTCTTTTTTTGCAAATCTGGATATTCTGTTATTTTCATACAAAAACAAAAGTAATGTAAAGGTTTTACATTACTTTTGCTTACTTGCTTTTTTATTATTCTAATTTAACTATTTTTCTACACTTCTATTGGCGATTTCTATTGCTTTAGATACGATATTACCACAAGTTTTTGAAGAGACATTTCCCCATCCACCGTCTTGTTTTACGGTTTCATATACGCCTAATTCTTTGGCGATTTCTTCTTTTAGATTTTCAGACATAATATTATGCTTATTTGAAGACATAGTATTTACCTCCTAGCGAAAAACCTTTTCTTTTATTTTGATGTTTTTATTTTAACATCTCTTAAAGTGATTTTGTTTTTCTAATACTATTATGGCTAAAAATTTAAAATCTATGTTGGAAGGTTCCTCCTCGTTTGTCTACTTTTTCTTTCTTTTTTTACTACATAGTTAAGGTTCCATTTGGTGTATTTTTAATGACTAAAATATCTTCTTCTTTTCCTGTTTGTGCATTAATGTATACTAAGAATTCTGTGTCATCTACTTTTCCTTTAAATTCCCAACATAAAATTTCTGTTTGAAATTGTGTAGGAATAACCGCTAAGGATTCACTTCTAATTTCTAAATTTTTATTTAAGTCTTGTTTTGCTTGCTCTTTTGTGATGGTTACGGCTGGCAGTTTTCTTTGTTCATGGTTATTTAAATAACCGGTTGTCTCTATTCCTAAAATCTCACCATTGTCCAATGCTATTTTTAACTTTATTAAATCTGGATACATGGTTACTTGTCCATTCGTTGAATCTTGGTAAGAAGCATAATTAATGGTTACAATACCGTCTTGTTTTAAATAATAGGTTTCTTTCATATTTGGAAATTCTTTTTGTGCTAAGAAATTTTTTCCAATTTCATCTGCTCTTTCTTGTGATATTGTTTCGGCCTCTATTTCTCGATTATAATTCATAAAGACCACATGTCCACCTTTTTGTGTAATAGAAATGGTTGCATGATTTTCCTTATCTTGGTCTCCATTTATTTTTACGCTAAAGTCATAAGATGGCATATTCGTATTTTCTGAAATTCCATTAGCGTTAATTTCTTTTATTTTGTCTTGTCCTATAAATTGAATAGCAATTTGCTTAGCTTGTTCTTCTTCGATATTTTCTCCTGTAAGTCCTTTTCTGTTTGTTGAAGTTAAATGCTCTGAGAAAGCACCATCATAGATTAAACCTGCATATTCATGAAAGTTTTCTTCTAGATTGCTAAAGCTGTCTTTGGAAATATTGCTAACTTGTGTTGCAAATACGCTACTTCCCTTATTGGTTAATTCTCCCCATTTAATTCTACCATCATTCATATCTGCAGATAGCTGATTTAATGTATTTTCTAATTCTACACTATAATCATGTAGTTCTTTTAAATTATTAAAATCTTCTTCTGTTAGGGATTCATTATAGATATTTTTTCTAGAAAGACTAAAACTATAATCACTTACCTGATTTAGAAATCTAGAGGTGTTGGCTAATTCTTCTGAGCCAATTGGTAGCCTAGTTAGATAACTTTGTGCTAGGTTTGCTTCTCTCCAGACATGTGTTAATGTTTCTGCTCCATGTTCTGGTGTACTAGAGATTAGTGACTTTGCTAAATAGGTCTCTACATTTTGAACATAATCGACTAATTCGAAAAATGCCATATTATAATTATTTTCTGATACTTGTCTATAATCTCTTTCTCTTTTATAGACATAGATGCCCATAATGGCTATTACCGCTACTAGTGTAACGACTAAAGTAAGCATATGTCTATCTTTTAATCGGTTTTTCCAATCATATACCTTTTCTTTTATTTTTCCCATTTTTTAAATCTCCTTTTCCAAATCCTTTTCGGACTTTTATTGTTTAACTACAAAATCTATGTTTTCCTATGGTTTTAATTAATGGCCTAGACCATATCCATTTATTTGTTGCTGTTGATGGATTAAAGTAATAGATAGCTCCTCCTGATGGATCCCAACCATTTAAAGCATCTTGTGCTGCTTTTAAAACAGTGGAGCCTTCTTTTATGGGTACATTAATTTGTCCATCTGCTACTGCTGTAAAAGCACCGGATTGATAAATAACACCAGTTATTGTGTTAGGGAATTGTGGACTTTTTACTCTATTTAAG
Source organism: uncultured Clostridiaceae bacterium (assembly GCA_958417695.1). Classification (GTDB taxonomy): domain Bacteria; phylum Bacillota; class Clostridia; order TANB77; family CAG-508; genus UMGS1663. The sequence continues at coordinate 5,947 of CATZDQ010000009.1, forward strand.
ATAACGGCACCTACTGCTACTTGTCCTTCATAAGGTTCTCCTCTTGCTTCTCCGTTAATGGCTCTTGCCATTAGTTGCAAATCTGAACTAGAATTTGATTTAGATGCAGCTTTTACACTACTTTCTTTTGAAAAAGCTTGAAATGCTAGTAAAAGCATAATCATACTAATGCCTATACACGAAAAAATAATAGTGGTTTTTACTAATTTTTTCAAAATAATCCTCCTTTGCTATTTTATAAGCTTTACTTGTATTTTGCATTTTTTTCAAATTTTTATTCTCTTTTTATGATTATTTTCTTAATTTTTTGAATTTTGTTAAATTTTATGATAAAATAAGCGCAGTAAATATATTTTTCAAAAGAGAATTTGGGGGATTTTATGAAAAAAGTTTTAATTTTTTACGCGACTTATGGTGGTGGCCATTTATCGGCTGCTAAGTCTATAAAACAATATTTAGAAGAACACTACACCAATCTACAAATTGAAATGATAGATTGTGTAGAATATATTAATAAAGCTTTAAATTCTGTTACTACTGCTGCGTATAGACAATTGGCCAAAAAAGCACCTTGGGCCTGGGAAAAAGTCTATTATAAATCTAGCCATGGTATGTTAGCTAAGGTAAGTAGCACTTCTAATAAGATTATGGCTATTAAAATTGCTAAGTTGTTTAAGGCTTTTGAGCCTGATGTAGTTATCTCTACCCACCCTTTTGGTTCCCAAATGACTAGTTATTTAAAGAAAAAGCAAAGAACCAATTGTACTTTAGCTACGGTGATGACAGATTTTGCTTCTCACGAGCAGTGGTTAGTTGGTCATGCTTTTGTTGATTATTTTTTTGTTTCTAATGCTGATATGAAAGAAGAAATGATAAAACAAGGTGTTGCTAGCCAAAAAATTTATGTTACAGGAATTCCTATTTCTAAACATTTTTCTGAGCAATTTGACCGTGCTAGTTTATGTAAAGAGTTTTCATTAAATCCACTTAAAAAAACGATTCTCTTTTTTGGTGGCGGTGAATTTGGCTTAGGGAAAGAAAAAACTGTTGCCATTTTACAAGCATTAGCTTCTTCTTTTTCTGATATTCAAGTAATTGCTATTGCTGGTAAAAATGAAAAAATGAAAGAAGCCTTTCTACAAGTGGTTTCTGCTTATCATAAGGAAGATTGTATAAAGGTACTTTCTTATACAACGCAAGTTCCGGAGCTTATGTCTCTTTCTGATTTAGTAATTACAAAACCTGGAGGACTAACTTCTAGTGAAAGTTTGGCTTGTGGGTTACCTATGCTTATCATTAATCCGCTTCCTGGTCAGGAAGAAGAAAATGCTACTTTTCTAGAAAAATCAGGTGCTGCTGTTTGGTTAAAAACTAGCGATAATCCTGCCACGGTTTTATCTAGTTTGATAAATGATGAAACAAAATTGCAAGATATGCATGCTTCTGCTATGCATATTGCTAAAAAAGATGCTACCAAAACAATTTGTCACTTATCTCTTGGAGAAAAGCTTTAAATATGTTAAAATAGAAATGTCTTTATTTTATAATAGAAAGGAATTAAAAATATGACTAGTAAACAACGTGCTTATTTGAGAGGTCTTGCTAATCATTTGGAAGCGATTTTTCAAATTGGAAAAGCAGGTATTACAGATATCTTTGTAGCACAAATTTCAGATGTTTTAGAAGCACGAGAATTAATTAAAATTTCTGTTTTAGAAACAGCACCAGACAGTGTACGTAATTTAGCAGAAGAATTAGCTTCTAAAACAGACTCTATTGTTGTACAAACAGTTGGTAATAAAATTACTTTATATAGGCCTCGTAAAAAAGATAGTAAAATTGTCTTACCAAAATAAAACATAGCAAAAGCTATGTTTTATTTTTCTATCTTTCTTTTATTATTTTTGTTTTTCTTTCTTTTCTAAAAACTGTACTCTACTACCTTCCAGAATCCAATCTCTTAAGTCAATTTTCTTTGCTTTCGTTAAAATAGGTGCTTCTTCTACTTGACTTAATTGTTCTTTTACTTTTTTCTCATATAGTTTTAAAAATTCTCTATCCATATATATCTTTACATGATTTTCTTGCTTTTTTGTTTGCTCATCTAATGGTGGAATATAATATTCTATGTGATTTCTTTGTAGCACTTTTATAATATTGGTCATTGGTACTAAATAAGAAAATTCTATATAAAATTTATAGTCGTCTAGTAATTCTTGTTGTTCTAATTCTTTTATAGTTTCTTCTATTTTTTCTCTTATTTTCTTTCCTTGCTTTTTTCCACCCTTACGTACGTAAAGTATATATTTTTTTTCTTCGCCTTCCTCTTGTTTTATTGGTTGAACACAAATATCCTCCTTTAACTTCGGTTTTGTATCCAATATATATTGGATTAATTCTTTTGTATAAATTCCTTCTATGGCTGTTTGACCTAGTTGTATTAAATCTTTTGGTAATGGAATATCTTTTAATAAGTCGTCTGCTTCTTTTTTAGATACAGATACATAACTATCTGCTTGTTGATTTTCATCTACTTCTGGATAAATGCTATAATGAATTCCTTTTTCTTCTGCATTTTTTCTGATTCGATACCATTCGTTTTTTCTAATTCTAACCGTTTCTATATCTTCTGTCCTCATTAAATTCTTATCATTTACTAGACCTTTTGCCTGCAAAAGTTGGTCTTCAAAGTTTCGAATATCTTTATAACTAGTTGTAACGTCGAATTTTCTATCATCCAATTCTTTTATATATTTTCTTACCTCTTCTTGGGTTAGCGCATTTAGTCTTACAAAATCTTGCTTTTGTTTCTGGTACTTTTCCATTGTTAAAATAGTTCTTTGCATATTATAAAAGGCATTAATCATATATTCCCATAACATTTCATCTTTTACAATGTCCGCATTATTATCTTCTATACTATTTACATGTTTTTTTACTTTTAAATCTTCTATTGTCTCTTGTAATGGTTGCAATAATTCCATAGATAGTTGCATTTCTTCGCACTCTGCTTTCAACCTTTTTAGCTTATCTTCTAGTGCTCCTATATCTTTCATAAAAAGTCTTACATAAATTTCTTGTGCTTGCTTTGGAATCTCTATTTTCTGTGTTTGTTCTTGTCCTTTGCTTTTTTGATTAATTCCTTTGATTAGACTTAATCTATATTCGATTTCTTCCATTTGCTTCATATATTCGCCTAATGCATTTCCTGTTAAATCTTCTTTTCTTTTTTCTAATAATTCCTCATACTTTTCTAATTCTTCTATAATTTCATCATCTAATGCTATTGCCATCATTTTTCGTTCTAGTTTTTCAGGAAATAAACTTTTTTCTAATCTTTTACTAAATTTCTCTGTTACTTTTCTGAAATGCTTTTGCTCTGCAATAGCAAAAAGTTCGTTGAATTGTAAAATAAATTTAGCATATTGAGACTCTATACTTTCCTTTGGTAAGGATAATTCTGGTTCTGTCTGATAAGATATTGTTACATTGGACTGTATATTAATTACACTTTTTTCAAAATCATTTATTAATACATTTAATTTTTCTATATCTTCTTGTGGTGCTTCTTGAATCTTTGCTATTTTTGCTTTTGCCTCTTCAATCTCTTTATGATAGGAGGCTTCAAAAGTCATCCAATCTATTTGGTTTTCTTCATCTAAACCTTGTTTTTCTAATTTTCCTCTATCTTTATTTCTTATTCTCTTAAAAAACTCTTTAAAACCCATTTCTTTCTCCTTTATTATTTTATTATAACATGGAAACATTCTTTTGTAAATTTATCCAGATTATGCAGAAAAAAGTGAGGCTAATTAGCCTCACTTAGTACTTCTCTTGCCCACATTTGATTTTTGTTTTCGTCATATATTCTAATATTTGGAAAAGTCTTTGCCATTAAATCATTCGGAAACCATTTTTCTCCCATCTCTTCTATTGGTTTCATCCACTCTACTATCTCTGCTTGTAGTCCTTTTTGTTGTGCATACGCTCTATAAGCTCTATTGGTATATGTTTGTACTGCCCATACAGTTGCTATGCCATCTATAATAATAAACATACAAATACCTATTTCTATTCCTACTTTTATAGATGGTTTTATTTTTTCAATCATTTTATCTATCCATGGTTGTATCCATTTTATTAATACCACTGCTAAAATGCCCCAAAAGAAGCTATAGGTTACACAAATTCTGCCGTTGATATGGAAATTGGTATAAGTATAATCCCAAAAACGATTTCCATATACCGCTTCTAAAGCATAACTTAATATATATTCTACAACTGCTCCTAATAAGGCACCTGCTATAAATAATTTTACAGGATGTTTCTTATATCGTGCTAAAGCAATAATAAATATAGTAGCGCCAATGCCATAGATAGGGCAAAAAGGTCCCCATATCAATCCTTGTCTGCTTTCTAATATACCAGTTGTTGCATAACCATAGATGGTCTCTGTTAGTAATCCCACTATACTAAAGATAAAAAAGTACCATATCCACATACTTATTTTTATTTTAGGCTTTTCTTTTATTTCCATTATTTTTTCCATAGTACCTCCTTTACGTTTTTACATTGTATACTATTTTTAAATTTTTATCTAGTCCTTTTTTATTTTCTATTTTTCTATTGGTTAAACATAAAGTTTTTGAATTTTTTTCATACTTTTATTGACATTTTCTTAAAAGCATGTTATTATAATTCATGCATGAACTGGTTCAGTAGCTCAGTTGGATAGAGCAACGGATTTCTAATCCGTGGGTCGGGGGTTCGAATCCCTCCTGGATCACCATAAAAAAGTAGCTATCTAAGGATTTAGCTACTTTTTTATTTTTATATTTTTAACTATTTTGTATCATTTTTATTACAAAATAATATATGGTTTTTATTATCTTTTTATAAGTTCTTAAATACTGTTAGATTTTGATTTTATAAACATTTTAAGTGTTTTTGTTTTTGGAAGATAATCACATATATTGTTATAATTTCCTATATTTTCACTTTCAAAAGTAGTAAAATAGTAGTAAATTCATTATAGTTTTTAAATAAGTACGTACATTTTGAGGGGCAAGTGGTGAAGCCACGATTGTCCACGAAACGATAAGGTATAGTATTACCCTTATAGTGTAGCAAATAGCACGTAGCAATTTTTATAAAATATGATATAATGTGTGCAATAAGAAAGTTGAAAGGATGATGTAAGATGAAAAAAGTAATAGTTATCACAGGTGGAAGTGATGGATTAGGAAAAGCTTTAGCTGAAGAATTATCAAAAGAAAATAGTGTAATCATTTTAGCAACTAATGAAGAAAAACTTAAGAGTGTTGCAATTAAAAATAATTGTAAATGTAAAGTATGTGATGTTGCTGATTATGAAACAGTTGAAAAAAACATTAATGAGATAATTAGTGAATTTCGAAGAATTGATATATTAATTAATAATGCTGGTTTATGGATACAAGAAGAATTAGACTCAAATGACAGTAAAAGAATTAATTCAGTTGTGGATGTTAACTTACTTGGAGTAATTAATTGTTCTAAAGCAGTAATTCCTATTATGAAAGAAAATAAAGATGGATTAATAATTAATATTAATTCACAAGCAGGTATTAATCATAAAGCAGAAAGAACTGTTTACAATGCTACAAAATGGGGAGTAACTGGTTTTTCTAAATCTTTGCAAGATGAAGTTGCAAAATATGGAATACGAGTAACTAATGTTATGCCTGGTATGATGAAAACAGATATGTTCAATAAAATGAATATTCAAAAGAATATGGCTAATGGTATTGATACACAAGAAGTTGTTAGATTGATAAAATTTATCATTGATACTCCTTCTGATGTTATGATTCCAGAAGTGGGAATAAAAAATATAAATAACTAATATCTCTATAAATTTTAAATTATTTAAGCGATTACTAAAAATGTTTCGCTGGAATTTTATTAAAAAGTAGTAAATTGGCTTTGATTTTTTGCGAATATGCCTTAAATAAGACTTTTTTGAAAGCAATACACTATTTTAAGATAAAACTCATAGAAAAATTAATTTTTTAAATTATAAATAAAAAGTAACCATTTTTAAAAATGGTTACTTTTTATTTTATCTACTATGCTCTCCAGAAAGCCTGATATCCTCTATACGCTTCATATATATCCAATTTACTAGTTACTTCATATGGTGCATGCATCGATAGTACAGGTACACCACAATCAATAACATCAACGCCTTTATTTGCTAAAATGTAAGCTATCGTGCCTCCACCGCCTACATCTACTTTACCTAGTTCTACCACTTCATATTGTACATTTGCTTCTTCAAATATATGGCGGATTTCTGCTACAAACTCTGCATTTGCATCTGAAGCTCCAGATTTTCCCTTTGCTCCTGTATATTTATTTAGTCCAATGCCTCTTCCAAAATAGCCTGCATTATTTTTCTCATAAACATTGGCATATAGTGGGTCATAGGCAGCATCTACATCTGCTGATAACATTTTAGAATTGCAGAAAATATAATCTAATAAATTTGGTCTATTTACCCCTAATTTGTTTAGTATTTCTGATAAGAAAGTGTCAAATACATGAGATTCCATCCCTGTATTTCCTACACTTCCAATTTCTTCTTTATCTGAGATAATACAAACTGCAGTTGTTTTTGGTTTTTCTATTTCTAATAAAGCCGTTAATGCAGTATATACACATACTTTATCATCTTGTCCATATCCTGCTACCATACTATGGTCAAATCCTAATGTTCTAGCACGAAAGGCTGGTACTAATTCTATTTCTGAACTAACAAAATCCACTTCCGTAATGCCGTATTTTTCATTTAGTATAGAAAGTATATTTAATTTTATTCCCTCTGCTATATTTTCTCCTTGATAAGGAATGCTACCAATTAGCAAATCCAAATTTTCACCATTAATTCCATCCTTTAATTTCTTCTCCATTTGCTCTTGTGCTAAATGTGGTAATAAATCTGTAATGGTAAAAATAGGGTCTTCTTCACTTTCTCCTATACAAATTTCTATCTTTTCTCCATTTGGTTTTACAATTACTCCATGAATTGCTAAAGGAATGGTGGTCCATTGGTATTTTTTAATACCTCCATAATAGTGGGTTTTAAAAAAAGCAAAACCTCCATCTTCATATAAAGGATTTGGTTTTAAATCTAATCTTGGAGAATCTCCATGTGCTCCAATAATATGAATTCCTTTTTGTATATCTTCTTGCCCTATGACTGCTAAATATAAACTCTTTCCTCTATTGTTATAGTAAACTTTATCACCAGCTTGCAAACTTTCTACCTGCGCTATATCTCTAAATCCCTTTTCTTCTGCCATTTTAATAGAGGATTTTACAATTTCTCTTTCTGTTTTTGACTCATTTAAGAATGTCATATATTGTTTGCAATAACAAAATATCTCTTGTTTCTTTTCCTCGGTCATGCCTTGCCAACCACTTTTGGTCTTTCTAAAAAGCTTTTCTTTTAATTCTTCTGACTGTGTCATCTTATCATCCTTTCTTTTGCCTACTTGGCTCTTTTGTTTTGCTCATTATATCATGTAAATTTTTAGAAGTAAAGAAATTTACTCTTTAGTATTCTACACAATTTTTTGGATATTATTAGGTAATTTTTATTTTTTATTTAAAAGTTCCTTTGTTTTTCTATTTTTATTTTAAGATAAACATATCCCTTTAAACAATTTCATATAAATATAAAAATATTCTTTACATTTAGGCTACTTTATTGTTTAATATATTATAGAGAATATTGTATTTTTTTGTAGGAAAAAATACTGAATAAAAATAAATTTTGGAGATTATTATGAGCAAAAAGAAAAGGAATAAAAAATCAAATTATATAGAGCAAAACATTTCTTCTCCATTAGCTTCAAAAGAGGCTAATACTTCTTCTATTCTAGCTAAGCCTCCGATTGATTTAGAAATAAAACCTAAATCAGAGGAAGTTTCAGTAGTTAAGCCGGAAATTGAAAATGAGGAAGTAAAAGAAGAAAGTGTTACAACTATTGTTTCTAAAGATATGGAGGATATTACTGATGCGACTTGTGAGGCAATGGACGAGGTAAAAACGGTTATTTATAATAAAGAGGCTATTTCGCAAGAGTCTGACGTTAAAATTATTCGTAACCTAGACATTTCTGAGAAGGTAGAAGATACTACTTCTTCTGAAATATCTTCTCATTCTTCCGTAGATACAAAGGCCTCCTCTTATACAATGGTAAAGGAAACAAAATCACATAGAAAAGCTTGGATTATTTTATTAGTAACCTTTTTCTTATTGTTACTACTTCTTTTATTATCTACAATCTTTGCTTTATGTCATATACAAACCAATACCATAACTTCTGGTATTTCTATTAATGGTATTGATGTTTCTAATTTGACTAAAGAGGAAGCTATTAAAAAAGTTTCTTCTGCTATTCAAGAAAAGTTAGAAAAACCAATTACTTTAAAACATGGCGAGTATGAGACGACTGTTTTTGCTCAACAGTTTGATGTTACTTTTGATGCTGTTAAAGCTGTTGACTTAGCTTATAAAATTGGTAGAGATGGTAATATTTTTGAAAATAATTTTACTATTTTAGCAGCGCTTTTCTCTAAAACAGATATTGGTCCTAATTTTTCTTATAGTGATGAAACTTTAGATTCTTTAATAAAAGAAATTGAAACGAACTTACCTGACCGTATGGTGGAACCTAGTTATTATGTAGATGGTAATCAATTAGTTATTACCAAGGGAATAAATGGTGTAGAAATTAATAGTTCAGAATTAAAAGCGCAAATAATCTACTGTTTAAATAATTTGGATTGTGCCACTTTTATTACCATTCCCGTTGTTTCAAAAACTGCCAAAACAATAGATATAAATACTATTCACTCTGAGATTTATAAGGCCGCTCAAGATGCCTATTATACGACAAATCCTTATGTTGTACATCCTCATGTAAATGGTGTTGATTTTGCTATTTCTGTAGAAGAAGCGATTGCTATGTTAGCAGAAGATAAAGAGTCTTATACTATTGCTCTAAAAGTTTTGTCTCCTAAAGTGACAACTAATCAAATTGGTACAGAGGCATTTCCAGATTTATTAGCTAGCTTTTCTACAACTTATAGTACTAGTAATGCTAATAGAAGTACTAATATTCGTTTAGCTTCTTCTAAAATTAATGGTACGGTTATTATGCCAGGTGAAACGTTTTCTTATAATCAAGTAGTTGGTAAGAGAACTGCTGCTGCTGGATTTAAATCAGCAGCTGTCTATTCTAATGGTGAAGTTACTACTGGTATTGGTGGTGGTATTTGTCAAGTTTCTTCTACTTTATATAATGCTGTTCTTTATGCTAATTTAGATATTGTAGAAAGGACAAATCATGGTTTTAATCCAGGCTATGTAAAGGCTGGAAGAGATGCTACTGTTTCATGGGGTGGACCAGATTTTAAGTTTAAAAATAATAGAAATTATCCGATTAAAATTGTTTGTTCTGGCTCTGGTGGTAAGATTTATTTTCAGATTTTCGGTTTAAAAACTAACGATGATTATGAAGTAGAAATACAATCTTCTGTTATTCAGAGTATTGCTTTTAAGACTGTTTATCAAAATGATAGTAGTTTAGCTAAAGGAAAGACAAAAGTAATTCAAAATGGTTCTAATGGTTGTAAAACACAAACTTATAAGATTTTAAAGAAAAATGGTGCGGTTGTTTCTAAAACACTTCTTTCTAAGGATACTTATAACCCTCACAATAAAATTGTGGCGGTTGGAACAAAATAAATATACAATAAAGAATTCTCGGTTTAGGCTAGAGAATTTTTTATTACAATTTGTATGTCTCTTTTTATTTACATAACATTTGCTTTGTTAACTTTTCATGCTATAATGTAAACGAATTACTAATAATAGGAGGTAAAACAAATGTTAACAAAATCAAATGCCATTGACCGGTTGCTAAGAGAAAAACCGAGTTTAAGAGAAAGGAGATTTGGGCTACCAGGTATTGGTACGAGACATGATGGAGAGCGGTTTAATCCAACTGTGCAAGAAATTGCTGATGCAATCGAATATTACGGCTATGCACTTCGTGATGAAAATATTGCACAGATACCAGATACAGACCTTAGTAGTGGAAATCCTGTAGAATTTAGACCTTTTCCACCTTCGGTTTCTGCTATGCTATCCTCTTTACAAAAGGATTTACTGTATCGCTATCCATACACAGAAGGAGATGACAGGATTCGGCAGCAATTGCTGGATTATGTAGAAAGAGAAGGATTTATTAACACAGAACCTTATTCTTTCGAGGATATTGATGGAAAGGGGCTTTGTGTTCATAATATTACCTTTTCGGTTTCTACATCTGTTCTTTATAATCAGATTATAAACCTTATCTCTAAGCCTGGAGACGTTGTCTTGGTAACAGGTCCTAGTTATGGTCTTTTTACCATTCGGACAGAAAGGGCAGGTGCAGAAGTAGAAGTTCTTAATCTTGAAAAAGAAGACCATTTTCTTATAAATCCTTCTAAACTTGCTAATCGTATTGACCAAATTAATGAAAGCTTACAGCAAGTGTACAATCGCCGGAGAGGATATGTTCCCAGAGTCGTTGCTTTTTTAAATGCGAATCCTAATAACCCCACTGGAAAAGTAATGGGAAGAAAAGAGTATTCTCTTTTATATGAAATTGCTACAGTATGTAAAAAGCGTGGCGTTTTCGTAATTGATGATCTTGTTTACAGAGATATTTCCTATGATAAGGATAATATTGCTATGCCAATTTCGGCTATTCCTGGAATGTTTCGAAATACTATTTCTCTTTTTGGGCTTTCCAAGAGTTATTCCATGGCTTCCTTAAGGGCTGGTTTTGTAGTTGCTGATGAAATCATTATACGGGAGCTTGTCAATAGAATCTTTCAAGAAATGGATTCTTCTCCTGATATCATCGGAAAAGCTCTTGCCGGTGCTTTTAATGCCACTGACCAAAGATACCAGATTTATGATTCCTATTTTAGTGAGTTAAGAAATCTTTATTTATATAAATTTAACTTACTTAAAGCGCTTGTTACTGGAATTGATTCCGTCAATCCTATTTTTAAAGCAAGAATCATAAAAACTGTAACAGAGATTTTAGGAGATTCTAATGCAAAAGAAGCCTTAAACGGTATACCCATGATTGACTTTCCTGAAAATTTGGAGCCAGAATCTGGATTTTTTGCAATTCTGGATTTTACAAAACTCAAAGGCATGAAGTATAAAGGCTTGCCCATTCGTACAGAGGAAGATTTGCTTAAGTTCTTTTATACAGAATGTAGAGTCCGTTTTTTGATTGGGAAATCTATCTCTTGGCCCTATAAGGAAGAACTCATTGGCCGTATTTCTTTTGCAATTGAAGATGCAAAGTTGGTAAATGCTCTTTTCCTTATGCGCAAAGCACTTGTTCTTCTGGAACCTAAGGATGATTACATTATCCGCAAGAATTTATATCAAGACCAAGAACAGATGGCCAGGATAAAAGTAGATGGTTGGAAGAATGCCTATGATACAATTATCTCTTCTTCTTATCTTAATTCTTTAAACTATAAAGAACAAACCCAACGGTATC
>CATZDQ010000010.1 GCA_958417695.1 uncultured Clostridiaceae bacterium
TTTACTACCGCTTTTGGTTTCTTCAAAGGTTTATTGTTTACTTTTCAATGTACTTCTTGGTTACACATTTGACTGTGTAACGTTTTGTATTATAGTACTTTTTCAAACTGTTGTCAACACTTTTTTTAAAACTTTTTTAAAATATTTTTCAAGGGTTTTAAAGGGCAAAATAATAAACTAGTAATGTCGCTTTTTATTCATCTTTTTGTATCCGTTTCTTACTAATTTATATATTTCATATATATGTTTTTCATCAGTTATTTAGTACTTAATTATAATAACATATAGAAATTATAAAGTCAATAGCTTTTTTAAAAAATTTGTCGATTTTTTAATGGCTTTTGTTTTTCCTTACGTCATGTATTTATATTACCATAAACAAAAGGAAAAAGCAAGCTTTTCTTAATAGAAATTTTTGCCAATTCCTTCTATTATAAATAGCCTGCTTTTTAAAACATATTCTTTGTATTTTGTAAGAACAAAATATTCTCTGCTAAGTCTATAATGGCGTATACCAGGATAGCCACACCAATTGTAAAGATAATTGCACCAGAATTTGCAATTATATAAATACCACAGATTAACATAGCCATTGCTAAAACTAAACTGCATATCCATAATCTAGATTCTAAGTTTCTTAGCTTTATAGCAGAGCTTCCTCTAACTAAAGCACTATAGATAATCCATATACCAATGATAATTCTAAAAATATTTAAGATAGTTCCACTATAGACAATCGTTATAATTCCTATAATAATTGCCATGACACCATATACTAAATGGTAGTTAAATAAATCATTCTTTCCTTTAGATTGTACATAATTGACTATTTTTAAAGCCCCAATCACACAGAAGATACCACCTAATATATAAGAGATAACCACTAAGGTTTCTTCTGGTTTCCACATTAGTACAATACCAATAACGATAAATATTAAAGATTCTATAATATTGACGTAACCTGTCTTTTTTAAAAGTGTTTGTAGATAGTTCATTTTTATACCTCCTTTTTTTCTACATTTTATTGCTTCTTTTATAGAATGTCAATTGCTATTTTCTTATTTCTTTCTTAATTTCTTAAATTTCGACTAAAATTACGTCATCTCCAATGCATTTAATATTTTGCCAGGGAATCACAATATCATTACTACTAGAAAATACACTTAATAATTTATTGCTTCCTGGTACAATAATAGAAGTAATACTACCTGTTTCTAAATCTGCACAAACATCTTGTACAAAACCTAATCTTCTACCATCTTTTACATTAATTACTTCTTTATGTTTAAAATCTAACCCTTTTTGTCCCATGATTCCCTCCTCTTGTAATTCTTTTCTACTATTATATTAGTCAAAAAAGAAAAGTTGCTTATTTACTTGCAACTTTCCTTCTTATTTATAGATTCTTTTAATATGTTCCATGGCGCTTTTTTCTAGCCTAGAAACTTGTGCTTGTGAAATGCCAATTTCATCTGCTACTTCTATTTGTGTTCTTCCCTCAAAAAATCGTTTATTTACAATCATCTTTTCTTTTTCATTTAGTTTCTTCATTGCTTCCACAATGGTGAGATTTTCTGCCCAAGACTCATCTGTGTTTTTACTATCACTGACTTGGTCCATCACATATAAGTTTTCTGTGCCATCTCCATAAACAGGTTCTTGTAACGATATCGGTTCTTGAATAGCATCTAAGCTAAACACAATTTCCTCTTTTTCTACGCCTAATTCCTTGGCAATTTCTTCTATGGTTGGTTCTTTCTGTGTTTCTTTTGTAATTCTTTCTTTAACACTCAGAGCCTTATAAGCTAAATCTCTAATAGACCTGCTAACACGAATCGGATTGTTATCTCTTAAGTATCTTCTAATTTCACCGATAATCATTGGTACCGCATAGGTAGAAAATTGTACATTTTGTTCTAAATCAAAATTGTCCATTGCTTTAATTAATCCTATACACCCTACTTGAAATAAATCATCTACATTTTCTCCTCTTCCATAGAATCGTTTAATGACACTTAATACTAATCTTAGATTTCCTTTTATAAATATATCTCTTGCTTCTTTATCTCCTTCTTTGATTCTTATGAACAAGGCTCTCTTCTCTTCTGAAGAAAGAATGGGAATTTTGGAGGTATCTACCCCACAGATTTCAACCTTGTTTGCCATAAAAAACTCCTTTTTTCAATCTTGCTTATTACAAGTATTTCCAAAAGGTCATTTTTTATACAAGTTATCTACTAATTTTTTTATCTCCTAAAGAAACAGAGTTAGAAAAAGTAGAGATAGATTTCTCTACTTATCCTGTCTTACTCATAATTTCCTTTTTCATTTTACCAATAATCTTTTTTTCTAATCTAGAAATATAGCTCTGGGAAATTCCCAACATATCGGCTACTTCTTTTTGTGTCTTCTCATCTCCTCCTAAAAATCCAAAACGTAATTCCATAATGTTTCTTTCTCTGCTGTTAAGTTTTTCTATGGATGCTTTTAATAAAGCCTTATCTACTTCATCTTCAATTCTTCTAGAAGTCACATCTGAGTCTGTTCCCAATATATCTGAAAGTAATAATTCATTGCCATCCCCGTCCTGATTTAGTGGTTCATCAATGGAAATTTCTCCTTTAATACGATTGCTTCTTCGTAAGTACATTAGAATTTCATTTTCAATACACCTAGAAGCATAGGTTGCTAATTTTATTTTCTTATCTGTGTTAAAAGTATTAATAGCTTTCATTAAGCCAATGGTTCCAATGGAAATTAAGTCTTCTAATCCTACACCTGTATTTTCAAATTTTTTAGCTATGTATACCACTAGTCTTAGATTTCTCTCCACTAGTGTTTGTCTGGTTTCTAGTTTTCCTTGCGAAAGTTCTGCAAGCAAAGTTTCTTCTTCCTCTTGTGTCAGTGGTGGAGGTAAAGTAGCACTTCCTCCTATGTAATAAATCGGTAAATCTTCTATGTCTTCACCATTTATAAATTTTGCATAAATAGTGTTAATACTATTGACTAACATTTGCAGTATATTCATTTTCTTCACTCCTTTCTAATATGTCTAAGCCTAGTAGAGCATGGTATTGGTTCTTTTTACTTAAAGTCTTATCATAAATACCAATGATAACATTTTGTATGCTTTCCTCTTCTTCTAGAATTTCTACTTCTACTTTTTTAGCTTTAAAACCGAGTAATAAACCATTCTGTTTACCAATAGAAGAAAAGGGTATGACTCTAAATTTGGATAAATACTCTACGCTGCCTTCTTCATATAATTCTTGTGGTACATCACCTCCTATAATGTGTTCTAAATTTTGTAATATTCTATATGGAATCATGTCATATAAAACGTCTTTTTCTACAACAATAACAGGTATCCTACTAATCGGGTCTTTTAACATATTACCTGTATCCATCATGGCAATGGTTTCTACTTGTTTATCTTGGAAATAGATTTTTAGCTTACAAAACATGTCTTTTCTAGTTAACTTCGATTTTACTAATCGAAAAGCTATGGTAATAACGGTAAAACCAACTATACCACCTAGAATAGCTATTTTAATAGGATAGGTACCTATATAAACACCATCTTTCATTAAAATATCTTGTGGTCTTACAAAATACAATAACGCAAAAGCGCACCCTCCAAATACAAAAGACGTTAAATAGAATAGTAGCAATTGTTTTCCTAAAGATTTAATATGTTTTGGTTGATAGGCAATATAAATCATCACAATAGAAAGAATGATTTTCATAATGGTACTTGCATACATCTGTAAAATTTGCATATACCCAATGATGGCATAAATACCACCTAATAAAGCAGAAAGAATCAATCGGATATGTTTCATTTTTATTTTTAGAACATAACCTGTTGCAAATAAAATAATATAATTCATGCATAAGTTTTCTATCAATACGACATCTAGATAAACTGTCATTTCCTCACCTCTAATGTTCTTTCCTATTTTACAACTAGTCTCATTCTTTTTGTGTCACTTTTTAGGCGCGAAAAAAAGAAATAATCTACAATATAATCGTATTTTTTTTCTTATTTGACGTATTTTCTTTCTTGTTACAGATTTATTATGCTTTTCAACATATTTTTTTCTATTTTCGTTTTTACAAATCAATAGTAGTATCACCAAAATTTTTGTCGAAATTTTACGATGAAAAAAACTAGCTATTCTAATTATTTTATGTTTTAATAGATTGGAAAGATTTTTATTTCTTTTATTTTTAATCTTTTAATTTATATCTATTTTGTATTGTTTGCTCTAAAGCAATACTTTTTCACAAATTATGCTATATAGGGAAATGGAGGGATGCGCACTATTTTATACTTAATTTGAATAGAAAGGAACTGTTGTCTATGAAAAATCAAGTCCTATTAACACCAAAGACAGATATTGTATTTCATGCACTCTTTCGTGAGGGTAATGAATCTATCACGAAGGCTATTATTTCGGATATCACCAAAGAAGAAATCCAAGAAATCGATTTAAAGCAAGACCGTTATCTATTACAAAAGTTTCCAGAAGAAAAATTAGGTATTTTAGATTTAAAAGCTAAATTCAATAATGGTATTCTCTGTAACATAGAAATCCAATTGTTAGATAAAGCCAATATGATTGAAAGAATCTTATTTTATTGGAGTAAAATGTATACTTCTGAGTTAGCTAAAGGAGAAGATTATCAAAAACTTCCTAAGACCATTTGCATAGCTATTTTAGATTATGAATTAAAAGAGCTAAAACGGCTTAGAAAAGTTACATACACAGTGGGAAATTGAAGAAAAAGACGCTAAATTAAAATTGACAGATAAATTAGAACTTCATATAATAGAAATACCTAAAGCAATGAAACAACTTCAAAAAGAACCGCAAAATCCAATTGCACAATGGATGTTGTTTTTGAGTGACCCTAATCAAAAGGAGGTAACTAAAATTATGGAAGAAAATAAAGCAATCAAGCAGGCTATGGGAAAACTAAAAGAATTAAGTGCAGATGAAGAACTAAGAAGAGTAGCAGAATTAAGACAAAAAGCCATTCTGGATGAAAAGGCTATTAAAAGACGTGCCGAAGAACTTGGTAGAGAAGAAGGTCTTAAAGAAGGTATCCAAGAAGGTATCCAAGAAGGTATCCAAAAGGGTATCCAAGAAGGTTCTCAAAAAGAAAAAATAAATATTGCTAAGAAATTGTTATCGGAAAAGATGGATTTTGTTTTTGTTTCCAAAATGACAGAACTATCTCTAGAAGAAATTGAACAAATAGCTTCTTCTTTATCAGAATAATCTTTCAAATTATGTAGTTTTCTACAAATGATAGAATTATAGAAAAAACAGGGAATACAAAGTACTTCCTGTTTTTTCTATGTCTATTTTTTCATCTTTTATAAGTTTCTGTTATATTTGTTTATTTCATTCCTTTATTCTTTCTTAAAAAAGATGGAATATCTAAGTCATTAGAAGAATTAGAGTTGTCTACTGGTGCTGGGATAGAATTAATTTTTTCTCCCCAAGCTTTATCTACAATGCTACTTACACTGTTTGCTGTTGTCTCAGACGTTTTTTCAAACCCGGTTGCAATAACTGTAATAACAATATCTTCATCTAAACTTTCATCAATAACTGCACCAAAGATAATATTAGCTTCTGGGTCTACACTTCTTTGTACTAACTCAGCTGCTGTATTTACTTCATGTAATCCTAAGTTTGGTCCACCAGTAATATTAATGATAACACCTCTTGCACCTTCGATAGAAGTTTCTAGCAATGGACTTTGTACCGCTTGTTTTGCTGCATCTTCTGCTCTATTTTCTCCTGATGCTCTACCAATACCCATATGTGCCATTCCTGTATTTAACATGATAGTTTTAACATCTGCAAAATCTAGGTTAACAAGTCCTGGGATAGCAATTAAATCAGAAATGCCTTGTACACCTTGTCTTAATACATCATCTGCCATTTTGAAAGCTTCTACAATAGAAGTTTTTCTATCAATGATTTGTAATAATTTATCGTTTGGTATGACCACTAAAGTATCTACTTTTCCTTTTAAACTTTCTACACCTCTATCTGCTTGTGATAGACGTTTCTTTCCTTCAAATGTGAATGGTTTTGTTACAACACCAATGGTTAAGATTCCCATTTCTTTAGCGCATGCTGCTACGATAGGCGCTGCACCTGTTCCTGTTCCTCCACCCATTCCGGCAGTAACAAATACCATATCTGCTCCGCGTAATGCTTCTGCAATTTCAGATTTGCTTTCTTCTGCTGCTTGTGCTCCAATATCTGGATTTGCTCCTGCACCTAAGCCTCTTGTGATTTTTTCTCCAATTTGTATTTTGGAAGCTGCTTTGGATAATAATAATGCTTGTCTATCGGTATTTACAGCAATAAATTCTACACCTTTAATACCAGAATCCACCATTCTATTTACAGCATTATTTCCAGCACCTCCAACACCAATTACCTTTATGGTAGCGGTTCCATCTAACATAATGTTCTCATCTGCGCCATCTACTAACATACTGAATTTCCTCCTTTTTATTTTAGAAGATTTTTCTCTTCTTTCCTTTTAAATTTATTTTTAAAATTAAAAACATAAGTTATATTTTCTAGCCTTTTAGCTATAGAAAAATTCTTTGATTCTTTCCCAAACAGATTTAAAGAAACTTTCTTGAGAATTCGAATCAATACTACTAGATACCGTTTTAGCAAAAGGTCTTGCTGCAATATATCTAACTAGAGAATAGGCTGTTCTATATTCTGGCCTAACCGTACTAATTAATCTACCAGTTGAAATTTTGACTGGTATATTTAAAATCACTTTTCCAGCTACATCACTTTTATTAATATTAGCAATCCCTTGTCCTGTTAAAACCACATTATTAATTCTTTGTTTAACACCTTGCATGGTAATATCTTTATTAATTAAAGAAAAAATTTCTTCAATTCTAGCTTCTATAATTTCAATTAACTCTGAGCTTTTGATTACTTTAGACTTCACATCATCTTTACAAGTATTTAATACAATCTCATTATCATTGTCTATATAAGATTTCATAGCTAGTCCATATTGTCTTTTTAATTTATCAGCTTCATCTTCTGAAATATTTAATACTAATGAAATATCCGAAGTAATGTTATCTCCACCTAGTGGTATCGTATTGGTATAGATAAAACCATTTCCCTCAAAAACACCCATATCTGTATTTCCAGCGCCAATGTCTAATAACATCACATTATCATTTAATTCATTACTATCTAACATGACATTTCTCTCTGCTAATGTAACTGGTACTAAGCCATCTATATCCATGCCAACTTTACGGAAGATACTCATTAACTGTTTTACATAGTCTTTATCTGCTAAAATAACTTGTGCATTTAAAGTAAAACTAGAACTTAAATTTCCAACAGGATCACTAACAGCCTTTCCGTCTTCTAAAATAAATCTATCTGCTACAATATCAATAATCGTTTTTCCATCCGGAATTTCTACATCTTTAACTTGCATAATACCTGATGAGACATCTTTTACAGAAATACCCGCATATTTATCTTTAGCTTCTTTTACTATACTATTTTGAACAATGGTAACGTACTTTCCCGGAACCGTGACATACGCAGAATTGATTTTTAGCTGTGTTTCTACATTTGCCTCCTCAATGACTTTTGAGATAGCCAAAGCTATTTCGTCTTCATCAATGATTTTGGTTTTTTTCATACCGTTACACTTTTGACTTGCGTTGCAAATAATTTCAATTTGATTAAAATTATTGACTTCTCCTACCACTAAGCTAACCTTAGAAGTACCGATGTCAATTCCTACTATTATATCTCCTATAGCCAAAGCTAACTCCTCCAATTTTTATATCATTTTGTTTCTCACTTAGAATATTATATTTCACAAAAAAAGTCAATAGAATTTGTTATATTTTTGTAATATTTTCGTAATATGTTTGTAACAATGTTTTCTTTTGTAATATTGCAATAAATGTTAACAATTTTCTATTGTCTTTTTTCTTTTTTTATCTTTTTCTTATACATCTTTTTTCTTCTTACTAACAGGCTTATTCGCCTTCTTTTTTATTTTCCTGATTCAACTTTTTAATCGTTGCTTCCGCTTTTGCAATTATATGACTTCCAGAAAATTTATCCACATAGTATCTACGAATCGTACCTAAATTGTTAAACATTCTCCATACAAAAACAACCACTGCTGCTAAATAAATGTCTACATTTAATTTTTGACCCAAATAGGTCAAGGCCATAGCTAAGATGGCATTAACAAAAAAACCAGAAATAAAAATCTTCATATTAAAGTTCTTATTTAAAGTAGAAGTGATAGCACCAAAAACAGAATCTAAAGCAGCTATAATGGCAATAGCTAAATAACCTGAATATGTATAAGGAATCGTGGGAATATTCACACCTATCAAAGCACCAACCACACATCCTATTAAAATTGCTATAAAAATCATTCTTCTTCTACCTCCTTTGCATATTTAAATTGCATTTGCTCTTTCTTACTATTATAAGCAGGAATACTAATGTTATTATCACTTGCTAGTTCCACACTCTTTCCACTATTTTGATAAGTATCAATAAAGCCACTATTTTTTAAGCTCAAAGCACTTGTTAAATATTTAGGGTCTCCTATGGCTTTTACTACATAAGGAGAAGTTACCCTTTCTTCATTGATTAAAATCGTTCCTACATCTACGATTTCTGTCATAGACAATATACGTTTATCATTAATAGAAATGGCTTCTGCTCCAGCTAATCTTAGTTCATTGACCAAGTTTAATAAATCATTGGATTCTATAGACCTTTCTTCATTATCTCTTAATGTAATTACCACACCTTGTCCTACAATATTGGTTTGTCCAGTTAATAAATTGGTTTGTGCCAATTCTTCTGCTATTAATTCAGAAGATTCTTGATTGGATTCTACCTTTGTATTGTAATCTAAAATTTTATTTTGTGTATCTGCTAATTTTACTTCTAATTCTTCTTGTTTGCTTTTCCAACTAGAAAGCATCGTCCTTAGCTCTGTTTCTCTTGCTGTTTCAATACCAGTAATGTCAGTTTCTTCTACGGTCTTAAATTGTGCAAACATGACTGCTACTAAAATCATAGTCATAAGACTAATTACCACATACATTGCTGTTTTTTCTTTTCTCATCATCTTCTCACCCCTATTTCTGTGTTCTCATATATTTAGAAGAAATAACACCTGTGTATTTAGGCACTTGTACTTTATTAGATTTTTTAATAGATGTTACAATTCCATCTAAATTTAACTTTTCTAGAAAACCACCTGGTCTATCTAATGCGGTTGTTAACATTTCTGGAAAACCAATTGCTTTAATCACAAAAGGAGAACCTACTTTTTCATCATTTACCTTAATGACATTTCCAATACACATAATTCCTGTCGTACTGACCACTCTTTGTCCATTAATGCAAATAGCTTCTGCTCCAGCATTTTTAAGCTCATTTACAATCATTCTTAAATCAGAATCATGTACTAAATGACTAGAAATATCATCTAACACACTAATGGATTCTCTAGTAGCATTGGGGTCATCTTTTAATGTAATTTCTATTCCTTCTCCTTCTAGATTCGTTAGCCCTAATAGACGGTTATTCTTTTTTATCTGTTCTGCTTTTTCCTCAGAATCATTGTTATTTTGCGTTGCCTTCTCTCTGACTTTTGCTAATTCTTTTTCTGCATTTTCCAATTCTTTAAAAGTATTATCATACTTTTCTTTTGCTTTTAGCACTTCATCTCTTAATCCATCTTCTGTTAAGGTTTGTGCTACTGTAGAGCTTGTCCCTTTTATAGTATTCATTTGCACAACGATAGCAATGGTTAGTACGATACATACCAATCCTAAAGTAATAGCTACTTTATTTCTATTCACGCTTGTCTGCCTCCTTTATACGGTTTGTCTAAACATGGGATATCCTTTATTTAAGTCCATATTTACAAAAATCTCACCTGGTACACCTTCTTCTTTTTCAAGAATAGCTTTCACATTTAACATTTTTGTACTTAAATTTGAACTATCTCCTAAATAGGCTGTTTTTTGTTTACTACCTAATACAATTTTATAGTCTTGACTATCTTCTATTCCTATTCTAGTAATGAAATTGCCAATTCCGTTATTCTGAGCAGTCTCCATAATCTTTAAAACAGTGGTCATTTTCTCCAAATCTTCTACACATAGTCGATTACCAACTTGCAGGTCTTCTAATTCTGTATGCGTTCCTTGGATTATCGGTACCTCTAAAGGCTCACTACTTATTTCCAATAAATACCCTTGGGTATTTAAATAAATATAACGATTTTCATATTCTAACATAAAACTTGGTTTTCTTTCTGTTACTATAATCTTAATACCAGAAGGTAATTGTCTTTTTATTTCCACCTTTTCTATGTATGCATTCTCTTTTATTTGTTCTTTTATTTTTTTAGAAGAAATCTTAAAGGTGTTCTCTGCTGTCATAATACCTGATAAAGTTATAATTTCACTACTACTAATTTTTTCATTTCCTTCTACCGTAATTTCTTGTATATCAAATAATGGTGAAAGCATAATAGCAACTATCGAAACCAATAGCAATATGATTAAAGTGGTATAACCAATTATCTTATGTATTTTCTTTTTTCTCTTAGCCATAGCGACTATCTGTTTTTCTGATTTTGGCATTTGAGAAGATTTCTTTACTTTGTTTTTACCATTTTTTTTGCTTTTTTTGGAAAGCGTATTGGTCTTCTTCTTTTGTTTTTCTTGCTCTGGAATTCTAGTAACACCGATGACAATCTCTTGGTCAAAATTAAATTTTTCCGTTTTTGGTTCCGTTTTTTCAATGATTTTTTTCTTCTTTTTAGAATTTTGCCTCGTTTTGCTTCCGCTTCTCATTTGGTTTTCTTCTTGCTTTATTCTGACTATGCTTTCCTTCTTCTTTCAAATAAAACAAATCCTCTTCTTTTTCTTTTGCTTTTCTCGCCATGATTTCACCTTCTTTTCTAGGTATTTTTTATGAAAATAGATGCCCCTAACTTACTTAATTTTTCCTCAAAATTTTCATAACCTCTTTGTATATATTCTATATTTTCTACTTTTGTAGTTCCTTTCGCACCTAGCCCTGCTAAAACTAAAGCTGCTCCACCTCTTAAATCTGTGCTACTAACCGTGCTTCCACTTAACCTTCTAACCCCTTTGATGACTGCCATTTTTCCTTCTATTTGTATTTTAGCACCCATTCTTTGTAATTCATTCATATATTTATAGCGATTCTCAAATATATTTTCAATAATAATGGAAGTTCCTTTTGCAGTTGTTAACACAGCTCCTAGTATAGATTGCATATCTGTTGGAAATCCCGGATATGGCATGGTCTTAATATCTACTGCTTTTAATTTTTTAGGTGCTTCTATTAAAATTTTCCTATTTTGTACTTGTATAGCACAACCGGCTTCTTCCAATTTATGCACAATAGGTGTTACATGTTCCGGAATTACCTCTTGCAGCTGTATCTTCCCACCTGTAATAGCCGCCGCGCAAAGGAAAGTTCCTGTTTCAATGCGGTCTGGCATAATTTTATAACTTACTTCTTTTAATTTAGGAACACCTGTTA
Organism: uncultured Clostridiaceae bacterium; assembly: GCA_958417695.1. Lineage (GTDB taxonomy): Bacteria > Bacillota > Clostridia > TANB77 > CAG-508 > UMGS1663. Next base: position 11,646 of record CATZDQ010000010.1, read on the forward strand.
TCTTTACAAAGTTCGTGCCAGCCCCTTCTATTTTAGCACCCATCTTATTTAAACATTTAGCTAAATCCTCAATTTCTGGCTCCATAGCTGCATTATGGATAGTGGTTACCCCCTCTGCCATAACTGTGGCTAAAATAATATTCTCTGTAGCACCTACACTTGGAAAATCCAGTTCAATATTTGTCCCTATTATTTTATCACACTTGCACTTAATAAATCCAGAGTTTTCCTCAATATTTATCCCTAATTTTTTAAAAGCATTCAAATGTAAATCAATTGGTCTTGCTCCAATTTCACATCCTCCTGGATAAGAAAAAGTTGCTTCTTTAAATCTACCAATAATCGCACCTGCCATTATAACGGTAGAACGCATCTGTCTCATCATATCTTCTGGTATCTCTTTTTTATTTATGTATTTCGAATTGATTTCTATTTTACCACCATTCTTCTTCACTTTGCAACCTAAAAGCTTTAAAATCTTCAAAGTTATCTGTGTATCATGAATATTTGGCACATTATATAATTTAGTCACATTTCCACTTAATATACTTGCCGCAATAATTGGTAAAGAAGCATTCTTAGAACCAGATATCGTAACTTCCCCTTCCAATCTCTTACCGCCTTCTATTATATAACTTAGCATGTTTTTCACCCTTTCTTTGTTTATTATGCTATATATTATGTCAGCTTTAGAAAAAAGGTGAAAAATCTTTATTTTTATCCATAAATTTCGAGAAAATAGAAAAGAATTAAAATAGAAAAACTGTTGGCAAATTTCTTCTCTACTTTGCCAACAGCCTTAAAACTTTTTTTGTTAATTACTATACTTCCTTCTTTCAAAGTCTTTTTCTATCTTATGTATCTTTCCAATATCTTCCCTTTATACTCTACTATTTAAAATACCACACCATTTAGATTTCTTTATGTATATGATGCAAAGGAAACTTTCCTTCCTTTAAAACTTCTTTTACACAATCTGGCTTTATCGGATATTCTTCTAATTTATCTATATCTATCCACTCATATTGTAAATAGTCTTTTCCTTCCATATTATGCATGGTATCTAGTATTTGTTTATCTTTCGCTTCTACAAACTCTGCTTATACACAAATAAAATCTCATGATACTTCTTTCCTTCCATTTCAAAGAAATTTTCAATTGTCGCTATATAACCAATTATTTCTATCTTTTTTCCTAGTTCTTCTAGAATTTCTCTTTCTGCAGTTGTCTTAGAATCTTCTCCAATAGTTACTCTTCCACCAATTAAAGCATAATGGTCACTGTTTCTATTTCTATGAAATAAAATCTTCTGATGATGTTCTATGACAACCGCTGTCCTCACATTTAACCTATACTCTTCTAAATCAATTGTTATATCCATTTGTTTTTCCCCTTTCTCTCTATACCCCTATCTAAAAGCTTTCTACTTTATTGTCTTATCTATTTATCCTATAGTTTTTAAATCAAAATTTGTACAATCCCTAGAGTGATATAACCAGTAATTGGGCAGACTTTTTCAATTGACCTCCTTAAGGTCTATAGCCTTTTTTCTTTTTACTATTCTTCTAATAACCAATCCATTATATTTTTATGAATTATTCCATCTTGTGAAAAATCAAATTTATCCATCGATAAAACATATTTCAGATAGTTATCTTCTATTGTTTTAAATGCTCCAAATTCTCTTTCTACAACAGAATCATCTGCTAAAATATAGGCTACTTGAATATATATCTTTTCTTTAAATCTTGTTGCTATAAAATCTATTTCTCCATTTTCTAAATTTCCTACTTTAACTTCATATCCTCTAGATAATAACTCATTATATACGATATTTTCTAAATATGCTCCTAATTGAGGCCTTTTTCCACTATTCATTATTTGCCCAAATCCTAAATCCGTCAAATAATATTTGTATTTTCCATTTAATATTCTTTTCCCTCTAACATCATATCTATCCGCTTTATTTATCATCATAGCCTTTGTCATGTATTCTAAATAATTGTATAAAGTTATTTTGGAAACCTCTCTATCATCCTTATTTGCAAAATAATTTGATAAACTTTCTGCTGAAAAGTTTTGTAATGGTGTTGTTACTATATATTCTACTATTCTATTAAATAAATCTAAATCTTTTATATTAAATCTAGCTATAATATCTATTACTAAAATGGAATTGTACACACCTGATAAATAAGTTCTTGTTTGAATCTCATCTGTCATCATAAATCTTTGTGGCATCCCACCCCAAATCATATAATCATCAAATGCTTCTTCTATTTTTTCTATCTGTTATATTTTCTAATTCACATACTTCTTTAAATGTAAAAGGATACGTCTTAAAACTTACATATCTTCTTGCGATATGTGTTGCAAGTTCTCCAGATAATAAATCACTATTAGAACCTGTAATAAATATTGATACATTTTTAGATGCCTTAAATGAGTTTATTGCTTTTTCCCAATGTTCAACATTTTGGATTTCATCAAATAATAAATAATACTTATCTTCATTTACTATTTTTTCTTTAATGTAATTATGCAAATCCATATCATCTTTTATAAAAGCATAGTCCTCATATTCAAAATTTATATATTATTTGAGGTTCTGGTATTCCTTTTTCTTTTAATTCATCTATTATCTGTAATAATATAACAGATTTACCACACCTTCTAACGCCCATTATAACTTTTATTAAGTCTTAATCATAAAATGGTCTTATTTTAGATAGATATTTTTCGCAAATAATCATATATTTCTCCTCTTTGTTTAATTACTTTATTATATCGTCATTTTTTCTTTTTGTTAGCATTTTTGTTTAGTGTACTAAACAAAAATAGTTTTATTTTCAATTTTGTTCATTGTATTTTACATTTTTACACAAATTTATAAAATTCTTCTTTAACACCTATTAAAGTATATCCTTTACTTGCATTAATCTATATGATTTCCAAATGCCTAAATTGTATGTACTATTTTTCTACCATTCTTATACATTATCCGATTTTTATCGTTATTTTTATCTTCCCTCCTTCTTTTCCTTCTCCCTTTTCGAATTTGTTTAATACCTGTAATCCATTTTCCATTCAGCACTTGTATAAATCCTTTTACTCTATCTTCATTATAAAGACTGCTATCTTTTTCATACACTTTCTTTAATGGCTTTTGCATATCCTGCATCCTTCTTGTTGCTTCTCTTATCTGTTTTTTTCTTAACAATTTCCTGATGACAGTCTTTTTTTGATAGCCATATATTACACGTCCCAACCACGTATGTCTCATCTGTTCTATCGAATTTTCTTCTGAAAACTCTCCTGCTTTTAATCTTCTAGGCGGTATTTTATGTCCTAGAATTTGCTCAAAATCCTGGTCTGTCACGTTTTCAACAGCTGCATATTGGTATACTTTAGGATACGATTTATTCATCACAGGGTCATCCGAAAATACGGTTACCTGTTTTGTAAGTTCTATTTGCTGGCTAGATTTTGCTATTTCTATCCAGTATGTACCCGTTTCTACTACCCATTTTTCTACTTCTGGTTGATAATAGGAAAAAGCATCCGCTTCTAACTCCCACTCTATCGTTTTTACTTCTCCTACTTCTAATTCTACTTTTTGAAAAGCCTTTAATTCTCTTTTCGGTTTATAAACACTAGGATTTTCTTGACGAATATATACTTGCAGGATTTCTTTTCCTTTTCTATTTCCTACATTTTGTATCTTACAAGACACTTTTAACTTTTCATTCTTGTCTATTTGTGACTTGGAAATAGTCATTTCTAAATACTTAAAATTTGTATAACTTAATCCATAACCAAATGGAAAAAGTACTTCTTTTTGTCTGGTTATATAGTAACGATATCCTACAAAAATGGATTCTTGATATTCCACACTCACTTCTGTACCAGGAAAATTTCTATAGCAAGGTGTATCTTCTACTACATACGGATAACTCTCTGCCAATTTACCAGAAGGATTTACTTTTCCTATTAGAGCATGTACCATAGCCGTAGCTCCCGCTTCTCCTCCCAAATAACCAGTTATAATCGCCTTTACCCTTTCTTTCCATGGCATAGCTATGGGCGCCCCACCTGCTAAAACCACCACTACATTTGTATTTACGGCTAGCAGTTTTTCTATCAATTCCTCTTGATTTTCTGGTAAATAGATATTTTTTCTATCCGAACCTTCTGTCTCATACGCTTCTGTTAATCCTGCAAAAACAACTACCACATCAGCTTGCATAGAAACTTGCTTAGCCTCTTCTTGTAATTTAGCATCTTCTTTACCACCTGTTCTGGTATAACCTTGTGCATATACAAACTCTACATTTTCTTGCTTGAAAGCAGTCAGTGCATTATCTACCTGATAAGGATTTACTTTAGAACTTCCCGCTCCTTGATAACGTGGATGACATGCCATATCCCCTATTACTACTATTTTTTGATGAATCTTTAAAGGCAATATCTCTTCTTCATTTTTTAATAACACAATAGACTCTTCTGCTATCTTTTGTGCCAATGCATAATGTTTGTCTATCCAATTCACAGATGTAGCCTTAGAGGTATCTGTTTGTTTTGCTTTCTCTATAGTTTTTAATACTCTACTAACACAAATATCTATATAACTTTCTGATATCCTTCCCTCTTTTACAGCTTGTATAATTTCTTCCTTACCATGTCCTCTTTTACCAGGCATCTCCAATTCATTACCAGCCAGTAAGCCTCTTAATCTATTATTAGAAGCCCCCCAATCAGTTATCACAATCCCATCAAATTGCCACTCTTTTCTTAAAATGTCTAGTAACCTCTTATTTTCTGAACAAAAACTACCATTTAGTCGATTATAAGCACTCATAATCGCCCATGGCTTAGCTTCTTTCACAATCTTTTCAAAGGCATATAAGTAAATTTCTCTTAACGCTCTTTCATCTACCACTGCATTAATCGTTCTTCTTCTCTTTTCTTGATTATTTACAGCAAAATGTTTGACACAAGCCCCTACCTGTTTACTTTGCATACCTTTTACATAAGCAATACCCAATTGTGCTGTTAAATACGGGTCCTCTGAAAAATATTCAAAATTCCTACCACATAATGGACTTCTCTTTATATTAACACCAGGACCTAACACAATATCCACTCCCTGCTCAATCGCTTCTTGTGCTAAAGCCTCTCCCATTGCAAAAACAAGCTGTGTATCCCAACTATTACTAATTGTCGCTTCTGTTGGAAAGCAAGTAGCTTTTTGGCTAACATTATCCCCCAAATTGTCCTCTGCATTCTCTTGCACTCGTAATCCATGAGGACCATCTGTCATCTTAATACTAGGA
>CATZDQ010000011.1 GCA_958417695.1 uncultured Clostridiaceae bacterium
ATCTATCTTTTTAAGAGAAACAGATAAAGGTTTTAAAGCTTCTCTTCGTTCTAATAGTTATGTGAATGTTTCAGAGGTTTGTTTAATCTTTGGCGGAGGAGGTCATGTGCGTGCAGCAGGATGTATGTTGTCTGCTCCGTTACAACAAGCTAAGGAGAGAATTATTAGCCAAGTAAAAGGATATTTAAAATAAAAAGGAAAGAATAATTACAGAAAGTAGATTAGAATAAAAAATTCTAATCTACTTTTGTTATGTAACTCTGTATATATTGAACCATATACTATTTTTAAAAAAATAAGCAATATTTTGTATAATTAGAAATAAATAAGATATTAAAAATATTGACATTAACCAAAGGGTAATATATTATAGAAGTATAAAGATTAAAAAAATGGAAAACATAAGAAAAGAAAGAGGAGTAGAAATGAAGAAAAGAGAAAAACAAAAGGGAATTACTTTAATTGCATTAGTTATTACCATCATAGTACTCATTATCTTAGCAGGGGTAACAATCAATGCATTAATAGGTGATAATGGTATTTTACAAAAAACACAAGAAGCGAAACAACAAACACAAATAGGAAATGAGAAAGAAATTATGCAATTGGCTATGGCAGAACTACAAATACGAGAAAAGGAAATGAATGCAATTGAAAGATTAACCTTTTTGCAACAGTATTTAAATGAACATTTGGGAGAAGGAACCTCGATTGTAAATTATGATATAGAGAATGGATTTATTGTCAATATGATAAAGGAAAATAGGCAATATAGTGTTAATTCCAAAGGTGTGGAACTAAGTGTAGATTGGGAAAAAGCAATGAAGGAAGCTGTAGCACCAAATACACAAATAGAAGAACGCAACCAAGGGACGATAGGGATAGGTACAGACGGAAAACCAGTTAATATGGACTTATGGGAATACACGTTATTAGAAGAAGATACGTATGCTTTAAATGATGAAGAGGTCATTCATAATGCTACTATAGAAAATAAGGGTTATTTAGGTGGTTTTAATAGTCAAGGGGAAATAGAAGGAAAAGTACCTGCTTATATAAAAACGAAATCGGACAATCAGTTTAAGCCAGTAACAGATATGAATAATACCTTTAGAGAATGTACAGATATGATAAATGCACCAGAAATTCCAAAAACAGTTACTTCTATGTACACAACATTTAATAGTTGTACACATTTACAAAAAGCATCCATATTGCCGAGCTCTCTATTAAATATGTATGGATTGTTTTATTCTTGCTATGAATTAAAAGAACCACCGATTATTCCACAAACAGTTACCAATATGTCACAAGCTTTTGTTTATTGTAAAAAAATGGAGTATCTACCGCAGATACCGCAAAATGTTACTTCTTTAAGAGGAAGTTTTGCATATTGTGTTTTGGTTACGCAGGCACCTAGTATTCCAAACAAAGTAACAGATATGAAAAGAACTTTTATAGGATGTACAAACTTGAAACAATTGTCTACTGCCATACCAGAAACTGTAGATAATTTACAAGAAACATTTGCAGAATGCCCTAATTTAACAGGAACTATACAAATTGAAGCAAATCCAACAAGTTATGAAGAGTGTTTTAGAAATACAGCTACTAATGCTGGAACCTTAATACTTACGGGAAACAGTCATTTATTAAATGAAATATGTGCTACAAAATCTAGTAACTCCAATATCCAAGTAAAAAAATAAATTGTACGAAAAATAAAATTACAAAAAATTAAGTATATAAGGAGACTTTTTAGAAGTCTCCTTTAGTATTAAAAAAAGATAGGTTGACAAAAAGGTAACAAAAGAGTAAGATAATTTGTGAAAAGAAGGTGAATAAAATGGATGGCATTTTAGTAATGAATAAACCAAAAAATTATACTTCCCAGGATGTAGTCTCTAAGGTAAAGAAAATATTACAAGTGAGTAAAGTTGGTCATACAGGTACATTAGACCCGAACGCAACCGGTGTATTACCGTTACTACTAAATAATGGAACAAAACTTTCTAAATATCTCATGGAACATGATAAGACTTATGAAGTGACTTTACAATTAGGGATAAAAACAGATACTTTAGATATAGAAGGAAATGTTTTGGAGACTAGAAACATTGATTGGAACCAATACTCAGAAGGAATGATAGAAGCGGTTTTACAATCTATGGTAGGAACGAGAGAACAAGTGCCACCTATGTATTCGGCTATAAAAGTTAATGGTAAAAAACTATATGAATATGCTAGAAAAGGAGAAAACATTACTGTACCCACAAGAGAAATTACAATCTATGAAATGCAACTAAAATCTATAGAAGAAGACAAAGATGAAATCCATTTTCAAGTTTCTTGCTCAAAGGGAACATACGTTAGGAGCTTATGTGAAACTATTGCAAAAGAATTAAATACCATAGGTTTTATGAAAGAACTAAACCGAATTCAAGTAGGAAAATTCTTAATTGAGGAAAGTGTAACATTAGAAGAATTAGAACAAAACAAAGACAATGCAATATGGTTAAAAAATCATATTTTAACAATGGAAGATGTCGTAAAAGAAAATCCAATAATTTATATAGAGCAAAAAAAATTACCACATTTTCTAAATGGGGTAAAAATAAGTGTTAAGCAACCAGATGGTATTTATCAAATATATGACGAACAAAAGCATTTTATAGGAACTGGTGTCGTAAAAAATCAATATTTGAAACGAGATATTATAAACTCACAATTTTAATAAGTATAGCATAAAATATAAAAAAGTGCAAATAATAAAAAAGAGTATTTATATATTCATAGATAAGAAAAAGAAAGCAAAAATGATTTGATAAGAGGTAAATGAAAGAAATTAACCTAAAAATCCTATTGTCAAGGAAAAGGAAGTATGATAATATATAAATACAAAAAGGAAGAGACAAAAATAAACTTCCCTGCGTGGTGCGTGAAGACTAGAATTTTTTTACCAACAAATTTAATACGGGAGTCCGCCTTTGAAAATGGCGTGTAGGCTTAATTTTATTTAATTAAGAAACCCAGGAATTTTCAACAAGACACCCACCTGTGAAAACAGGTATTAAATTTTCTTTTCTCACGGCCAAGGTGGGGCATAGGTTTAAAATAAGGTAATAAACTTGTTAAGAGTTTGTTACCTTATTTTTTCTATTATAGAACAAGAAGAATAAGTAGTAATAAAGAATAAAAAGGTTTCTTGCTATTCTTTTTATCTTATAGTAAAATAATAAAGAAAAGTAAAAAGATAGAAGTTCAAGGAGTGCATCAGGAGATATAGGACTTATTAGATTTTAGAAATGTCGATATAGAAACAGATAAAGAAGTTAACAAATCAAATAAAAAATAGAAAATAAAAATAAGGAAGAAAAATGAATATAGAAGAATTAAAAAAATGGGGCATACAAACTTTAAAACAAAATCAAATAGAAGATGCTAATTTACAAGTAAAAAGGTTACTAGCATATATATTACAAGTAGAGACAAGTTATTTAATACGTAAAGAAAAAGAAGAGGTAAATCACCAGCAGGAACAAAATTTTAAAGAAAACATACAACAAATCATAGAAGGAAAACCAATACAATATATAACCCACACACAAGAATTTATGAAACTTTCCTTTTATGTAGATAAGCAAGTCTTAATACCACAACCAGACACAGAATGCCTAGTAGAAGCTGTCCTAAACATAGCAAAACCAAATCCTAACCCTAAAATACTAGACATGTGCACAGGAAGTGGCTGCATAGGAATATCATTAGCTACATACCTAACGAATAGTCAGATTACCATAAGTGATATTAGTAAACAGGCACTAGAAGTAGCTAAAAAAAATATAACCAGAAATCAAGTAGAAAAGCAAATAACTTGCATACAATCAGATATGTTTGAACAATTATCAACAGAAGAAAAATGGGACATTTTAGTCTCCAATCCACCCTATATAACACAAGAAGAAATGAAAACATTACCCGAAAGTGTTAAAAAAGAACCCAAATTAGCTTTAGAAGGCGGACAAGATGGATTAAAATTTTATAGAATTCTTCTAAAAGAAGCACCAAATTATATAAAAAAAGAAGGCTATGTATGTTTAGAAATCGGCTATACACAAAAAAAAGCTGTGCAAGAAATTGCTCAAAATACAGGAAATTATCAAGATATTACCTGCTTACAAGATTTAGCAGGATTAGATAGAGTCATCATAGCCACATTAAAATAGAAAGGAGAAAATCAACATGTCCTTTTCATCAGATGTAAAAGAAGCTTTAAGTAAAATCACCAATCTAACAGACAAAGAAGCCGTAAAATATGAACTATTAGGCTATCTAATTAGTCAAAATACCACTTGTAATAAACAAAAAATACAATATACAACGGAAAATGAATACACTATTAATCGATTTGGAAAATTATTATCTAATTGTGGAATAACAGATTTTTCTATTTCTATGAAAGGAAAGAATTATATCATCCACTTTCAAAATAAAAAAGACAGATTCATCAATCTTAAAGAAGTACAAATCATAGAAGACAATATAGAAATCATACCACCAATAAACATAGAAACATTACTACAAAATGAAAAAATAGGGAAAGCTTTTATAAGAGGAACTTTCTTAGGTAGTGGAAGCGTCAACCATCCAGAAAAAAAATATCACTTAGAAATAGCATTAAGCACAGCAAATAATGCAGAAGTTGTACAAAACATCCTACAATCTGTAGAAATTACCATGAAAAGGTTAAACAGAAAAAATGGAGTAACCCTATACTTAAAAGATGGGGAAGAAATCTCTAATTTTCTAGCCTATATAGGAGCAAGCCAAGCTGTCTTAAAATTTGAAGAAATACGTGTCCTTAGACAAATGAAGAATAAAATTAACCGAAAAGTCAATTGCGAAACAGCCAATCTAAGTAAAACCATAGCTGCCTCTGTAAAACAAGTAGAAGCCATCAAACACTTACAAAAAAATGGAAAATTCGAAACACTACCGGATAATTTAAAAGAAATAGCAATACTACGCTTAGAAAATCCAGATGCAAGTTTAGTAGAACTAGGAGAAATGCTAGCAAGCCCCATAGGAAAATCCGGTGTTAACCACCGACTAAAAGCCATTATAGAATTAGGAAATGACAAGGAAGGATAAGATAAAAAATGGAGGATATAGGCATATATATACACATACCCTTTTGCGCGAAAAAATGTTATTACTGTGATTTTATATCTTATGCAGGAAAACAAGAAAAAATAAATAATTACATAGAAGCGGTAAAACAAGAAATTCAAATAATTAGTAAACAAGAACAAATCCAAAAACAAAAAAGAAGAGTTTCCACTATATACATAGGAGGAGGAACTCCTTCCTATATAGAAAGTAAATATATAAAAGAAATTCTACAAACAATACAAAAATCCTTTGAAGTAGTAGAAGAAGCAGAAATTACCATAGAAGTCAATCCAGGGACAGTAACTACTGAGAAAATAAAAGATTACCAAGCAGCAGGCATCAATCGAATCAGTATAGGATTACAGGCTGTACAAGATACACTCTTAAAAGAAATAGGAAGAATACATACCTATAACCAATTTCTACAAACATATACAGAAATCAAAAAAGCAGGCATTACCAATCAAAATATAGACCTTATGTTAGGGCTACCCCAACAAACCATAGAACAAATAGAAGAAAGTATAAACACCATTATAGCACTAGAACCAACGCATATTTCAGTCTACTCCCTCATCGTAGAAGAAGGAACTTTCCTAGAAAAACAATTGGGGACGGGCCTTTTTTGTTTACCTGATGAAGAAGTGGAAAGAGCAATGTATTGGAAGGTAAAACGAATGTTAGAAGCTAAAGGATATGAACACTATGAAATTTCTAATTTTGCAAAAAAAGGATATGCTTCTAAACATAATTGCCATTGTTGGGAACAAAAAGAATATATAGGATTTGGTGTGGCTGCACATTCTTATTTAAATAAAAAGCGATATTCCAATATAACAGATATAGAGGAATATATAGAAAATATACAAAATAATCATATACAAAGAAATAAACAAATACATGAAATACAAAATAAAGAAGATGAGCAAAAAGAATATATGTTATTGGGACTTAGAAAAATAGAGGGTGTTTCTATACAATCGTTTAAATTAAAATTTCAAGAAAATCCTATATTTTTATATCGTCAAGAGTTAAATAAATTAGTTAAAGAAGGATTAGTAGAAGTAGATACCAATCAAATTAAATTAACCAATAAGGGCATTGATTTAGCCAATCTGGTTTGGGAGGAATTTATATAGACTTGTTTTTTTTGAATTCTTTTGACAAAATAACATAATTGCTCTATAATAGAGCATAGAATATAAAAAAGAAAGGGGATACGTGTTATGGAAAATCCAGAAGAAAATGTAGAAGAGACAAAAGTAGAAGCACCAGAAGAACAACAAGCACAAGTAGAACAGGTATTAGAGCAAACTAGTAAGGAAGAAAAAGCATATGTAGAACCAGAACAACGTACAACAAATTCAATAGGATTAGTTAGTTTTATTTTTGCAATGATTGCTCTATTTATTTTTGGTTTACCTTTTAGTATCGTAGCAATTATTACAGGTATTATTTGTCTTGCTACATTTAAAAAAGATACACAGAAAAACAGATGGATGGGTATTACTGGTTTATCAGTAGGTGCCGTAGAATTAATTGTAATGTTACTATATTATGCTATTAAATAATTTAAATCATACATATCATAGACGAGGAAGAAAGCAAATACTTTGGTATTGAGCTTTTTTTCTTTGTTCACAAAAAATTCACATAGAATTTTAGCAACCGGTATTGACAATTGCTAAAATTGGTTATAATATATAACAAGCAATTAGCAGTCTGACAATGAAAGTGCTAATAAAGGAGTGAAAGCCATGTTAGACGAAAGAAAAAAGAAAATACTGCAAGCTGTAGTAGATGAATATGTCAATACAGCAGAGCCAGTCAGTTCTGCTACCCTAGTAAAAAAATATGGATTGGATTATAGTAGTGCTACAGTTAGAAATGAGCTAGCAGAATTAGAAAACAAAGGCTACTTAGACAAAACACATACCTCTTCTGGTCGTATACCATCTGCAAAGGGCTATCGATTCTATGTAGATGAATTAGTAAAAGAAGATGATATTTCACTAGAAGAAATCAGATATATACAATCTAAATTATCTACAAAGGTAAACGAAATAGAAGACTTAACTAAAATTGCAACTTCAACTCTATCTGAAATTACGCACTATACCTCTGTAGCAGTAGGGCCAAAAACAGACAAGCAAATAATAGAAGAAATAAAATTTGTTCTATTAGGCTCTAGAATGTTAATGGTTGTTATCGTAACCGACAGCGGATTGGTAAAAGAAACCATTATAAAATATGATGAAGATATTACAGAAAGTCAGGTAGAAACCCTAAACAATTTATTTAACAGCAAATTAAAAGGCAAACCTCTTTCTAAAATAGACCAACCAATGGAAGAATACATCCTATCAGAAATCTCTTATAGTGTGGAGGTAATTAAACCAATTATTCATCAGATTAATCGAATCATAGAAGAAGAGGAAGCTATCTATTTAGAAGGAACCAATCGTGCATTTGATTTACCAGAATTTAAAAGTTTAGCTATTGCTAAAAATTTTGTAAATGTGCTAGACACGAAAGACTTGGTTTTAGATATGTTAAACTCTGGAATTGCCAAAGATATTAATGTCTATATCGGAGATGAAAATGAGAACGAACAACTAAAAGACTTTAGTGTCGTTACCTTTAAACATTCCGTAGGAGATAAAGACTTAGGAACAATTGGGATTATCGGTCCTAAACGAATGAATTATTCCAAGGTAATTTCAGTTATGAAATATTTAAGTAAAAAACTAAATGAGGAGACTGAGCAAGAACAGAGTGATAAAAATAAACCATAGAAAAAAGAAAGAAGGTTAAAAAATGGAAAAACAAGAGCAAACTGTAGAAGAACAAGAAAAAGATACAGTGCTAGACGACAAAAACATAACACAAGAAGAAAAACTAAAAGAAACGATTTTAATACAAAAGCAACAAATAGAGGAGCAAGAAGATAGATTAAAACGATTAATGGCAGAGTTTGATAACTTCAAAAAAAGAAGTAGTAAGGAAAGAGATGGATTATACCATTCCTTAATCTCGGATATTTTTTCTTCATTACTACCAGTTATTGATAACTTAGAAAAAGCACTAGAGGCAGAAACAACAGATGAAAATTACAAACAAGGTATTAGCTTAGTATTAAAACAGTTTAAAGATGTTATGGCAGCTAATGGTGTACAAGAAATAGAAGCAATAGGGCAAACTTTTGATCCAGAACTACATGAAGCCGTAAGTTCTGTAGTAGATGAAAATTTAGGAGAAAAAGAAATCAAAGAAGAATATCGTAAAGGCTATAAAATAGGAAATAAAGTTATCAGACATTCCATGGTAGTCGTAGCTAACTAAAAAAGATAAAAATATTAAGAATAAAGTTATTAATTTTTACAATACTATAAATAAAAAACAAATACATAGAAATTATCATTTCATGTAAAAAATAAGGAGGATTTTAAAAATGGGAAAAATTATAGGAATTGACTTAGGAACAACCAATTCATGTGTCGCTGTTATGGAAGGTGGAGAAGCCGTTGTTATACCAAATGCAGAAGGAAATAGAACCACACCATCTGTTGTCGCTTTTTCAAAAAATGGAGAAAGATTAGTAGGACAAATTGCAAAACGTCAAGCTGTGACTAACCCTGACCATACCATTATCTCTATAAAAAGAAAAATGGGGACGAATGACAAAGTAAATATTGATGGAGATTCTTTTTCACCACAAGAAATTTCTGCTATGATTTTACAAAAACTAAAAGGCGATGCAGAAAACTATTTAGGACAAAAGGTAACACAAGCCGTTATTACTGTTCCAGCATACTTTAGTGATAGCCAAAGACAAGCAACAAAAGACGCTGGTAAAATAGCAGGATTAGAAGTATTAAGAATTATCAACGAGCCAACAGCAGCAGCACTTGCTTTTGGTATGGATAAAGAAGACCAAGACCAAAAAATCATGGTATATGATTTGGGAGGAGGAACATTTGATGTTTCTATTCTAGATATTGGTGATGGTGTATTTGAAGTATTAGCAACTAATGGTAATACAAAACTAGGAGGAGATGACTTCGACCAAAGAATTATTGATTACCTAGTAGCAGAATTTAAGAAATCAAATGGTATTGACTTATCTACAGATAAAATGGCAATGCAACGTTTAAAAGAAGCAGCTGAAAAAGCTAAAATTGAACTTTCAGGTATGCAACAAACATCTATTAACTTACCATTTATTACAGCCGATAGTACAGGACCAAAACACTTAGACATTACTTTAACAAGAGCTAAATTTGAAGAATTAATTTCTGATTTAGTTGACGCTACTAGAATACCAGTAGAGCAAGCTATGAAAGATGCAGGTGTAACAGCTAACGATATCCACAAAGTATTATTAGTAGGTGGATCTACTAGAGTACCATGTGTACAAGAAATGGTTAAGAAAATTACTGGTAAAGAACCAGATAAGGGAATAAACCCAGATGAATGTGTGGCTATTGGTGCTGCCATTCAAGGTGGTGTATTATCAGGAGATGTAAAAGACTTAGTACTATTAGATGTTACCCCATTATCTTTAGGTATTGAAACATATGGTGGTGTATTTACTAAATTAATTGAAAGAAATACAACCATTCCAACTAAAAAATCTCAAATCTTCTCAACAGCAGCAGATGGTCAAACATCTGTAGAAGTACACGTATTACAAGGTGAACGTGAAATGGCAGCTTACAATAAAACATTAGGAAGATTCCAATTATCTGGCATTCCAGCTGCACCACGTGGTGTACCACAAATCGAAGTTACTTTTGATATTGATGCCAATGGTATTGTACATGTATCTGCAAAAGATATGGCAACTGGAAATCAGCAAAATGTATCTATTACAGCATCTACAAACTTAACAGATGAAGATATCGATAAAGCTGTTAAAGATGCAGAAGCCCATGCAGAAGAAGATAAGAAAAAGAAAGAGGAAATTGAAGCTAGAAATAATGCAGAAAGCTTAGTATACAATTCTGAAAAAACATTAACAGAATTAGGGGATAAAATCAGTGGAGAAGAAAAAGCAAAGGCAGAAGAAGAAATTGCTAATGTAAAAAAAGCATTAGAAGGAACAGATGTAGAAGCTATTAAATCTGCTACTGAAAAATTAACAACAGTATTTTACTCTATTTCTGAAAAACTATATGCACAAGCAAATCCAAATGCAGGTGCAGGTGCTAATGGAGAGCAAGCCAATGCAGAAGGACCAAAAACAGATGAAAATGGAAATGTATATGATGCAGATTACAAAGTAGAAGACGATAATGATAAAAAAGATAACCAATAAAATAAATAAAAAATAAGAAAAGAAAAGTGAACAAAAAGGATTCTTTTTGTTCACTTTCAATCAAATTTTGGAGGAAATAATGGCAGGAAAAAGAGATTATTATGAGGTATTAGGTGTAGAAAAGACAGCAACAGATGAAGAATTAAAAAAAGCATATCGAAAACTAGCTAAAAAATATCATCCAGACGCAAATCCTGATAATAAAGCAGAAGCAGAAGCAAAATTTAAAGAAGTAAATGAAGCTTATGAAACTTTGTCAGATGCACAAAAAAGAAGAATGTATGACCAATTTGGACCAGATGGTCCACAAGGATTTGGAGGAGGTAGTGGAGGCCCTTATGGTCAAGGAGGCTATTACTCTTATTCTAGTTCTGGATTTGATGGCTTTAGTGACTTTGGTGATTTGGGAGATATTTTCTCTTCTTTTTTCGGAGGCGGTTTTGGAGGAAAAAGTGCTAGAACCAATAATGGACCTACAAAGGGAGCTGATTTAAAAGCAAGCGTGGAAATTACTTTTGAAGAAGCTTACCTTGGCGTGGAAAAAGAAATTGTCTTAAGTAGAAATGAAACTTGTAATACTTGCCATGGAAGTGGTGCTAAACCAGGAACTCATGTAGAAACTTGTCAAATATGCCACGGAACAGGAACGGTAAAACAAGTGCAGACTACCATATTAGGGCAAATGCAAACGCAAAGAACTTGTACCAATTGCCATGGAACGGGAACTGTAATTAAAGAACCTTGTGAGAGTTGTAAAGGAAAAGGAACCATTCGTAAACAAGCTAAATTAAAGGTAAAAATACCAGCAGGTATTGATGATGGGCAAACGATTGTCTTAAGAGGAGAAGGAGAACCTGGAGAAAAGGGTGGTCCTAAAGGTGATTTATACATAGTGATTCGTATGAAGAAACATAGTATTTATGCTAGAAAAGGAGATAATGTATTTTGTGATATTCCAATTACCTTTACACAAGCTACATTAGGTTCAGAAATAGAAGTACCAATGGTAGATGGTAGTAAGGAAAAATATAAAGTACCAGAAGGAACACAGCCAGGCACGAAATTTACAATACGTAATAGAGGATTTAAAAGTGTGAATAATGGATATCAAGGGGATTTTATATTTACGGTACAAGTGCAAGTTCCAAAACGTTTAACAAAGGAGCAAAGAGATATCTTAGTAGAACTTGCTAAAACAATGAATGAACAACCACCTGTGAAAAAAAGAGGTATTTTTGGATAAAACAAAAAGAAGGCTGCATGCCCAACATGCAGCCTTCTTTCGTTATTGCAATTTCTTTAAATTTTTTACAATTGTTTCAAAACGATTGTAAAATTCTTTTACGGCTCTTTCCTCTGAGTGAGGAGCTTTTTTTAAATCGCCTAATTTGTTAATAATAGTAATGTAGTCATTAGCCAAGAAAGCGCTGGAGATAGTTTCTGTAAACTTCAGTTTTCCCTTGGAAAAGGGATATTTTGCACATAAGATAGCAATATCATCGCCAATCTCTTTAATGCTAATGCTTTTTACGTTTTTACTCATAAGAATCCTCCTGATAAAATCGTAGAAAAATATTTACAGTAACATTGTACTCTATTTTACCACAAAACTTTCCAATTTACAATCCAATTACTTGCTATTTTTAGCACAATATAGTAAAATGACAGTAGAAAAATAAAAGGAATAAAGGAACATGCAGAAATTTTTTGTAGAAACCAACCAAATAAAAGAAAATGTCATTTATATGACGGGTACAGATGTCCATCATATACGAAAAGTACTACGTTACCAAGTAGGAGATACTATTCAAATTGGTAATAAACAAACAAAACAAACCTATTTGGCTGTAATAGAGAAATGTGAAAAAGAGGAAATTGTAGCTAAAATTGTAGAAGAAATAGAAAATTCAAAGCAAAGCAAAATACAAATAGATTTATACCAAGGATTACCAAAAGCGGATAAAATGGAGTGGATTATTCAAAAGACAACTGAATTAGGAATTCATGCAATTATACCGGTTTCTATGGAGAGGTCAATTGTCAAAATTCCTGAAAAAGAAGTAAGTAAAAAAGTAAGTCGTTGGCAAAAGATTGCAGAAGTAGCAGCAAAACAGTGTAAAAGAGAGGATATTCCAGAGGTTTTAACGATTTGTAATTTGCGGACAAATCTTAGAAAAAATACAAGCATATGACCTTTTCTTGGTAGCATATGAGGAAGAAAAAGACCAAACATTAAAACAAGTGCTACAAACAGTGCAAAGACAGGAAAATTTAAGAGTAGGTATATTAATTGGACCAGAGGGTGGTATTTCTATGCAAGAAATGCATAAATTACAACAGGCACCTACGAAAACGATTACTTTAGGAAATAGAATTCTAAGAACGGAAACAGCACCAATAGCGATGACGAGTATACTGATGTATGCATTAGAATAAAAATATAGGAGAGTAAGGAATGGAAAACGAAAAAGAGGAGATAAAAGAAGAAAAGAAAAAATCTATGAAAAAGAAAGCACAAACAAAGGAAAAAGTTTCTAAAATAGAAGAAGTAAAGAAAGAAAACTCTGTGAAAGAGGAAAGTAAGCCAAAATCTAGACGTAAGAAAGTAGTAAAAGAGGAACCTCAAGTGATAGAAGAAGCCTTTATAGAAGAGCAAGAAAAAGAGGAGAAGGCTTTACTAGAAGTAAAAAATCAAGAAGCTTCTATGAAAATACCACCTGAAAAGTTAGAGGAAATTGGAAAAGTTATTGAAAAGCAAAAGATAGTACCAAAAATTCACCAGAAAAAAATGATGCAAAGGGTATTTGATAATTTAATTTTAGCAATAGTCTTTTTGTTATATTTCTTTTTTATTAATTTAGGAGCCATGCATATTGGTCAAGAGACTTTCTTAGTGGATTTATATGTATTTTGCTTATTTACATTAGCAATTAGTATATATCTATTTGAAGTGGCCTATAAAAAAGATAAAGGAAGAATTGCTATTCATGGTATAGAAGTGTTAGCTATGGCAATCATTACTTTATTATCCTTATATTTATTCCAAATGCAAAAAGACCAATTTCCATTGTTATTAAATGCAGCGTCTCTTATCTTTTCAGTATATTTTGTGGGAAAGAGTATTTATTTATATGTAAAAATGAAAAAGAGAGCTTTAAAACAAAATAATGATGTACATAGAATTGCCAAAACCAAAGAATAGGAGAAAGGAATTAGAAAATAATGAAAAGTATGACTGGCTTTGGAAGAGCAAAGTTGGAAAAGGATAATCGTATTTATGGTATGGAAATTAAATCGGTGAATCATAAGTACAGTGATATTACTATAAAACTTCCTAGAAATTTAAGTTATTTAGAGGAAAAGATAAAAAAAGAAATTTCTAAAAGTATTTCCAGAGGTAAAATAGATGTATTTATAACTTTTGAAAATTATAGTGATGAAGGAAAAGACATTGTTATTAATCACGAATTAGTTAAGAAATATATGGAAGAATTTACGAAGTTATCAGAGGAAAATAATCTTAATCTACATGTACCCGTAACGGAAATTACGAAACTACCAGATGTATTGACCATTAAGACTGTAGAAGATAAAGAAGACGTAATTGAACATGAAGTTATGGAATGTGTAGCACAGGCTATTTCGAATTTTATAGGTATGCGTGAGCAAGAAGGTAGTAGGATAAAAGAGGACTTAGAACAAAGAGTAGAAGCATTAAATAGCAATATTGAAAAATTTTCTGTATATTCTACTGGACTTGTAGAAGAATATGTAGTAAAATTAAAAGAAAGAATCAAAGAAATATTACAAACAGATATCCTAGACGAAGCAAGATTAGGAGCAGAAGTAGTCATTTATGCAGATAAATGTTCTATTGAAGAAGAAATAACTAGATTGAGAAGTCATGTGATACAATTACAACAATTATTAGTAGAAGAAAAACCAGTAGGAAAGAAATTAGATTTCTTAATACAAGAGATGAATCGTGAGACAAATACGATTGGCTCTAAGTCAGCAAGCTTAGCAATCACGAACTTAGTGGTCGATGTCAAGACACAGTTAGAAGACATCAGAGAACAAATTCAAAATATAGAGTAAGGGAGGAAAAGCTTATGCAATTAATCAATATAGGGTTTGGGAATATTGTTTCTGCTAATAGAATTATTGCCATTGTTAGTCCAGAATCTGCACCAATTAAGAGAATTGTACAGGATGCCAAAGAAAATGGAAATGCAGTGGATGCTACTTATGGAAGAAGGACAAGAGCGGTATTAATTATGGATTCGGGGCATATTATTTTATCTGCTGTGCAACCAGAGACAGTTGCCGGTAGACTAGATAAAGATGACCTTACAACAGAAGATGGAAAAGATAATAAATCTAATTAGAAAATAAAAAGCTATCGAAAGATAGCTTTCTATGACCATAGAAGATAAAAAAGAAAGAGGGTAGAGAATTATGATGGTAAAACCAACCACCGCAGAATTAATGAAAAAAACAGATAGCAAATTTAGACTAGTGATTGCTACTGCTAAAAGAGCAAGACAAATTGCAGAAGGAAGTGAAGTGTTAACCCAGGTAGATGAAGAATCTCCAGTTACATTAGCCGCAAATGAAATTGGTGAAGGTAAGGTGAAAATTGAATGTTAGTATTACTTTCAGGTGTATCGGGTGCAGGAAAAGATACGATTAAGAAAGAGTTAATTAAACGTATGCCAAATGTTATCTCTTTGCCATCTTATACAGATAGACCACCAAGAGAAGGAGACATACCAGGAGAAACTTACAATTTTGTTACGACCCAGGAATTTGAGAGAATGATTAAAGATAATGAATTATATGAGTATAATGTACACCATGAGCATTATTATGGAACTTCTCGTAAATTGATGAGCCAAAAAATTGCTAGTGGAAAAATTATTGTGAAAGATATTGACGTAAATGGTGTAGAAAATTTAATTAATTTATTAAGAGAAGATACAAAAGTAGTGACGCTATTTTTACGTGTACCAAAAGAAATTTTAATGAAAAGATTAGAAAAAAGGATTGATAAACCAAGTATTAAGGAAATACAGTTACGATTAAATCGTTTTGATTATGAAGAATCAAGAATTGATATGTATGACTATGTGATTAAAAATAATGACTTAGAGAAAAGTGTACAAATTATTTCTACGATTATTGAGAATGAATATACCTTAAAAGAAGCAGAATTCTAAAAATGGAAAAGGGTGGCTTAAATTGCAGGCCACCCTCTTTGAAGACAATATGAAGTTTTTAACTGTTTTTCTTAAAAAAAGAAATACTTTTTTCCTCGAAATCTAAGATGAAAAACCATTCAGAAGAAGGAATATCGAGTATTCTATAGATAGATTCCTTTTTAAAAGAAGGCATTTCTAATAATTCCTTTAATTCCTTCTTTTGCTCTTGGGTTAATTCTGTGGGATAATTGGATATAAACCAAGTCCCTTTGTTTGTTTCTAAATACATCTTGTCTTCTCCTTTTTGCAAAATTTTGTGTCATAAGACAACTTTCTTATGATAACATAATGTGCGAAAAATGTCAAATAGAAATGGTTATTGCTGGACAAAATAATTGTAGGTTTGTCAAACATATGTCACACTTAATTGAAAATACTAGTGTTGAAAT
>CATZDQ010000012.1 GCA_958417695.1 uncultured Clostridiaceae bacterium
CTTATTTCCCTCTTTGATGCAAAATGAGATATTCTTTAAAACTTCCTGTTCACCTTATTGCATATGTACATTTACAAATTCAATATCTCCTTTTAAATTTTCTACCGCTTCTCCTTTTTGAATGTCTTCTTTTCCTTTTTCTTTCAAAATACAATTGATTCTTTTTAAAGACATAAAGGAAAGTTGTACTTCTTCTAGCTGTGTAAAAATTTCATTTAACGGTACTCTACATTTTTGGATATAATTAATGACTAAATAAATACTTCCTAAAGGAATCATTATCTGGCTATGTAATGCATATTTTAAAATACCCCATATGGTTAAAGCTTGCACTGTAATCACTAAAGGATAAATAAAACTTTCCATCCAAATATATTTTTTTCTATACCCATATTCTTCATCCATTGTAGTATGTATCGTTTCTATATTTTTGTTTTGCAAGCCAAATAAGTAAGTTAATTTATGTTTGTTATACATTTCTGAGAATTGTTTATTTTCTTTATCTCTTTTATTTAAAATCATTTGATTAGCCTTTGCCACTTGGTTAGTAAAAAAACAAGAAATGAACATGGTTAGAATAATGGCAACGCTTCCTATTAAAGCTAATTTGACATCTACTACAAACATAAAAATAACCATGATGGCTATATATAACACATTGTTTAATACAATTTGCAAAGTACTTAAAAATAGAGAAGATACATTTTCAACATCTGCTGTTAGCCTTGTGTAAATTTCTGAAGAGTTATATTTCTGGTAAGTAGACATATCCCATTGTAATACATGACAAAATAGTTTTTCTCGCAATTCTTTTACTATTTTAGCCATAACTTTATTGATAATGGTATTTCGTATGTTTTTGGATAACATAAAAGCTATGTGAACAATAGCATATAGAATAAATACTTTTTCTAACATAGGAACTATATTTTCTGCCATAAAATCCATATCCAAGATTTGTTTCATAATATAAGGATGTAGTACGTTTAAAATATTACATAATAGTAAAAAAAATATAACCACTAATAATTGCTTACTATTTTTCTTAACAATTGCTTTCATCTGCTTCTTCCTTTCTTTCTAGCCAATCTAGTTCTTGGTAAAAGGCATTTCTTTGTAATAAGGCTTCATGTGTTCCCACATCTTGTATTTCTCCTTCTAGTAAAATATAAATTCTATCTAATTTTTCTACATTCGAAATTTTATTAGATATTACGATAAGGGTATTATCCCCTATTGCTTCTATCAGATTTTCCATAATTTTTCTTTCGGTATGGCTATCTAAAGCAGAAAGCGTGTCATCAAAGATATTGACATCTCGTATCGTTCCTAAATTTCTAGCAATAGAAATTCTCTGTTTTTGTCCACCAGATAATTTGACCCCTCTTTCTCCTACTAACGTATTTTCTCTGTCTTCTAATTGCTCTATATCTTCATGTAGTTGGGCCTTTTCTAAGACTTTTTCTAATTGGGATGGTCTTAAATTTTCAACTATATCAATGTTTGCTTTTATGGTATCATCTAAAATAATATTTTGTTGGATAGCATAATTAAAATGTTCGTAAATTGTATTTGGCTGATAAGTATGAATGTCTTGTCCATTAAAAAATACCATGCCTTCTGGTACTTCATAAAAGCCAGTTAGAATATTCATTAGCGTTGTTTTTCCACTACCCACTTGTCCTACAATTCCTATTTTTTCTCCCTTCTTGATAGTCATTTCTATATTTCTTAGTACTGGTTTTTCTCCATTATCATACCAATAAGATAAATGCTGGATATTTATTTGTTCCACCTTTTCTAATGGTTTTCCTTCTCTTGGAATTTCTTCTAAATTTAAGAAGTAATTAAATCGATGAATGGATTGTCTATAGTATGGAAATCTTTCTAGAAAACTTTGTATAGCAGAAATAAAATCTCCTAAAATTTGTGTAATATATCCTAGAAACGTCACTAAACCGCCTATAGTAACCATCCCTTTTTCTATATAAAATAATCCCATTCCAAAACCTACTATATAACAAAAAGCATATAAGTAGTTAATCACACTACTAATTTTATTTTTAATAACGCCTATTTCGTAATCTGCTTGGTACATATTTTGATTAACTTGGTCAAAGTGTTTCTTTTGTTCCTCTTGTCTATTATAGGATTTGACTAATAAAAAGCCTTCTGTATTTTGTTCTATGTTTTTAGATAGTTCTACATAAGCTTTTCTAGATAACTCTATTTTTTCTCTCAATCTTTTATAATAGTGTCTCATTGCTAATATGGCTAGTGGAAAAGCAGGTAACAAATACAAGGCTAATTCTTTATTAAATTGGTTCCAGATTAAAATGATAGCCATAGTAGGTGTTATACACATTTTGGTAAGCCAAAAACAAATATTTCCTAATACCTTATGTATAGATATAATTTCTTTAGACAAGTATGCTAAGAAAGCTCCTTTGTTTTCTTTCTCAAAGTAGGAGGGTTTCACTTTTTGTAAATGCCTTATAACTTCTTTTCTTAAATAGGTATCTGCTTTTCTGGAAATGGTAAAATAACAAATACGATATAATGTTCTTGGAATAAATACAGCACTTGAATAAAATAGTAGCCAATAAACTTCTTGCCAAATAGCTGCTTCATTTAAGGTTGTTTTGGTTAGTAAATCTAGGATATTTCCAATACATTCTGGTATTTTAAAAGCCATGTAAATGACTATGCTATGTAGTACTACACCTAGTAAGTGATAGGGTAATATATGTTTTAATTCTTCTTCCACAATGGGATTATATCTCTTCATCTATAACTCCTCTTTTGTCTATTTGCATATTTCAAACTTTTATATGTTTTTCTATTATATTTACCGTTCTATCTACTAATTCTACTTCCAAATATATCCCATCGGGTATACCTGTCATATGTATATTATCTGTTAATGAACCAACTACATAATATGTCTTTTGGTCTTCTTTTAATTGTTTTGTCCAATGTTGATGTCCATTAAATATAGCTATTATATTATCATCTGTCTTAAGAATATCTTTTATTTCTTTTCTGTTATTCATCAAACCATCTTCGGGTTTCCTTTCGAACCAGTAGTTTCCTATTTGTTTATCTTCCGCTAGACCAAAATGTGTAAATAAAATACATGGTAATTTATTTTTAGTTAAATCTTCCTTTAACCATTTAATCTCTTTTTTTGACATACATTGTGCTTTATATATTCCTCCATCATCTCCTCCTAAGTCCTCTCTTATATCTGTTGTTAATATTATGAAATGATAACCTTTTAAATCAAAAGAAAATGTAGCGCTCTTGTATCCCATAATATCTTCCAATTCTTTTCTTGTTTTCATAGAACGTAAATCATGATTTCCAATTACTGCATAAAATGGAACTTGAATACTTTTTAATTTATTCCAAATATAGGTATAGTTTAGAATATCCTTATTATAATCAAAGGTATCTTCTATTAGGTCTCCTAAGCAAATACTGATATCCGGCTTTTCTTTATTTATTCTACTGATTAACTTATCTACCAACTCACCAGAATATTGTGTTAGTTTTCTTTTTAAATTAAAATCTAATTGTTCTGGTCGTTTATCTAAATAATGAATATCTGAAAAAATAATCAATTTACACGTATTCATCCGATTCTCCTTTCTATGTTTTTCTATTATTCCTCATCTTGCATGATTGTTACAGTATAGCATTTAAAGGTTATGACCTCTAATATAAGGGATATGCAAAAATATAACCCATTAATATATTTAGTACAGTTTTCTACTTTTTTCAAATAGCCTATTGATACAAGTTTGCACTATCACAATATAATCCACCTATCATTTTTTCTTATTCTTCATTTGCATAGCAAGACTATTACTATTTTAGATTTTTTAGACTATTTCTTATAATTTTTAATCAATAATCTTTTTTATTTCATTTTTACTTGATAAGTTCATCATATCTTCTTTCTTCTCTAGAATATTCCTCTGGCTTTTTTCCTACTCTTGTTTTCATATATTTTCCCATTAACACAAATATAATTGAAAAAGCTATACCTACGATTATCATGCAATAAGCTATTGACATTTTATCTAACAAAAAGGATGCTATAAATCCCATAAAAGCAACTACTACATTTTTAAATAAATTTTTTACTGCAAATATTTTTGTGTCTATTTTCTCATTTGAAAAGTTCCTAAAATATTTGTCTATAATGGTATAAAACATACCATGTGCAAATTTAGTTAATGCTAGACATATAAGAACAATAATTGCTAACCATCTTATCGTTTGTGCTTCTATTGCTACTATACCTGCAATCATCGTCGTTATAGAAATGGTTAATGCAATTACCATAATGCTTTTATTCTTAAACATCTTTTGAAACCACTTCTCTTTTTTAGATGCATACGCACTTGCTATACTAAATATTGCGGCTATCATTCCTATAGCTGCTGCTGATAGATTTAAATATTGTAAAAGATTCGTTTGATAATTTAGTAAAATAGTTAACAAGCTTGCTATTAATGAAGTAGCTATGATTAAGGCCTTTAATCTTTCTGATTTTATTATAAATTTAAAACCTTCTTGTATATCTTTTATTTGTTGTTTTCCAATAATATAATCAAAGCTCTTTTTCTCTTTTTTTATAGGTTCTATAAAGGTTAATGATAACAAAGTAACTATGATTAATATTCCTAAAGAGCAAATCATTGGTAAATACCCATTTATCTCAAATAAGAAACCTGCTATTATTTTGGATATCGCACCTAGTATATAATATCCAGCTGCTCCTTTTGCATTTATTTTAGAAAATATGTCACTTTTATATTTAGATGGTGGTATAGATTCATTTAATAAGCTAGGTTCTGCTATATCTTTTAAAGCAAAAGCTAATGAAGATACAAATTTCGCCATGATTAAGCCTATAAAGTTATTACACATCATAAACATAACCAGATACAAACAGTTTAAAACATTCCCTAATATGATACTATTTTTTCTTCCTAGAAATTCTATTATAATGTTGGCTGGAATTTGCAATAGGACACTAAATAAAGCCCCTATAGAGCTTACTAATACTACATCTGCTGGGCTTATGTGTTTTATTTGCGTAAGAAATAAAAAGTCTATTGTATAATAAAATAAATAATCCCATGCAATTTTCTTATAGTTCGGAAAAACTTTCATATTTGCTTTTCTCATCTTTTGTGTTTCTTCTTTTTTCCCCATATTCTTTTCCTTTATGTTTTTATTTTTATAAAATTATATATTTATATTGAACTTGTACAAAATTCTTTTATTAATTTTAGAAATATTTATTTTGTTTATTTTTTGACATTTTATCATATACATCTAGAAAAAGGAAGTACTTTTAGAAACACTTCTTATCAAATGTTACTAGATAATGTTTTTGTGTAAAAAGCAATTATAATCCCGTAATATCAATAGATTCTCGATATTCTATTATTGATTTTTTTCTAAAAAACAAAGCTTAAATTTGCAATATCTATCCAATTCTAATGTTACTATCTATGCGCATTGTAATCATATCTTACCTAAGAAAAAAAGGAATGTCTCAAAGTATTAACATTTCCTTTTTGTTTCTTTTAAAGTTTTACACCCCAACTATTGACAAGGGCCATTGTAAAGTTCATTAAAATTGTGGAAAGGATTTATAAATTTACTATCTTATTTTCTGTAGCAGAATTTTGTGATTTTTCCATAACTTCTTCTATACTATTACTTTTTTCTATGATTGTTTTTCTTTGTATTTCCAGTTTATCTTGAATAAATTTATGTTTAATTTCAAATTCATTCAAAATTTCACTCCAAGTTTTTATATATATTTTAAAATTTTTTACTTTATATACTAATGATTTCTCTCCATGGACTTTACCATTTTCATATAAATTTTCAATATCTCCTGATGTATCAAATTTATTTCCTACTAGATAAAATTCCCAAGTTGCATTATTAGCAATAAATTCTGGTTGTTTACTAATAACATTCATATAGTTATATATTTGATGATATTGCTTTTGACCTAATGATATTTGGGGATGTTTTAATTCTATGACTATATTATTGATAGAATCATTTTCTATATTTTGTCTAACAGCAAAAATATCCATCTCCTTATTTTTATCTTTATCATCTATATGCTTTTCTTCATCTCTACCAGTTGTTAATTTTATATATCTTCGTAAAGCTTCTTCAAACTTTGGTTCTGCTGCTGTTACTAAAGTATATTGCTCTCCAAAAATCCAATAATGATTTTCAATAAATTTTTGTAAATGATTTCTTTCATTAGCATTTAATTCATAATCATACAACAATTGTTTTAGTTGGTCTATAGCTTTATATCTATCTTGAATCAACTTTATAGTCTTTGTTATATTACCTAAAGTACAATATCTTAATTCTTCTGCTAGTTCAGCTCTCTCTTCAGTATCTAATTCAACTACTTCATTTAAAATATTAAATAAATTATCAGTTTCACCAGATTGCATAATTAAATCAAATAATCTAACTAAAGTCTTTTTTTGTTCATTATTCAATGACAATATTATTTTTGGCTCTATCTGACACACAATTTTAACTATGTTTTCCAATTGTTCATGTTTGAATTTATCTAAAACATTATTCTCATTATACTCTGGAAAAATTTTATCTTCATTATATTTTTCTATTAATCTTTCTGCATATCTTTTTATATGTGGTTTTCTTTTCCTTCTTAAAAACTTATCTATATCCATTTTCAAATTCTTAAATTCTTTGCTATCCTTATTATAACCACTAATAGGAATTTGCCCATCTATTGTTTCATCTGTATAAAAATCTTCAAACAAGTCACTACTTACAAAAACACTATGATAAAAATTATCTCCTTTCTTATTCAATGTAGTTGTCATACTTAATTTAAACCTCTCATTTTGGTCTGCAAAGTAATATCTTGAATATTCATTAGATAAATTATTTTTCCATTGAACATATCTTATTTTTGCATTTATATTAATCTCTCCATATTTATAATTTAGTTCAAAATTCTCTCTTTCTGTTATTATCTCTTCATATATAATTTTTTCTCCATCAATGTATATATTAAAGTCATATTTCTTATTTAATTCTAATAAACAAGCAAATTCTTTTTTTATATATTCTCTTAACTCATATATATCTATATCTTTATATATTCCACTTAATGTTACTGTTGTTCCAGTTTCTTTAGTTTCTATAACATTTTCATCCGTTTCTTTAAAATTCTCCAAGTTAGTAGCATCTATAATTATTGAGTAATTTTTAAAATCTTTGTTTTCTTTATATACGGTATTCCATTCTGCATACTGAGCAAAGCAGAAAAATGTTAATCTTCCAACTCCATTTTTTCCATGAATACCTGTTATTCTTGTTCTTTCATATGATTGCTCGGCTTTTTCAGATTCATAAAATGGTTTGAATTTCTTGTTTAATTGTTTTTTGGCTATACCAACTCCATTATCTTTTATGGATATTTCTGATATTCCTCCTAAATTATTTCTTAAAGTAGTTATCTCTATTTTATTTGCCTCTGCATCAAACCCATTCCATATATATTCACATATAGACTTTAAAGCATTATAATTCGATAATGATTGTTTAACTCCACTTGTTGTTATAGCAATTTTCCCCATAATGATTCCCCCTATTTTGTTATATATTTTTAATTCTTCGTATTTAGTTTATCCGGCATAGTCATTTGTAACTTTCCACTATTCAATAATGGCCTCATATATTTTATGTAAAGTTTTCTTCTATCCTTTAATCCTAAGTATGTCATTATTTCTCTTGTTGTTTTGGGTTCTTTATAAAATTCTAGTACTTTATCTTGGTGGATTCTTGATTGGTCTTTTATTTCATTTTCAAATCCATCATACAAAAATATTGTTGTAATAAAATAATTCTCTTGTTTCATTTGTTTCAAACTCTGGCTCTTTTGAACCATTATTTTAATGCTCTTTTTATCTTTGGAATGCCTATATTTCTATCTTTTGTAAGTTTTAATTCTTTTAAAAAAACTCTCCAATTCTACGATTTTTATGTTTTTTTGCTTATACCTAAATATCTAACTTTTCCAATATCCACCAATCTTTTCATTTCTATACATGTGTCTATTAATGATATATAACCTTTTAATACTTTTACAACTGAGCCACCATTGTACATCCTGTACATTGACAAATAATTCTGTCCTTTCTCATAAGAATATCTTAGACTTTCTATTTCATTATTAATATTTTCATAATCAATCTTCCACGTTCCTATTCCAATAGGAAATATATCATTTTTACTTATCATATCTTCTCCTTTACTTAATCTTTATTGTATCTCTTTAAAGTTTCCTTTAGCCAATTGTAAACTCTTATAGTTGATGAAATACTTACTCTTTCATTTATACTATGACAATTGTCAATTGATGGAGCAATAGTACAAATATCCAAATCTTTTATATTACTTGATATTATTCCGCCCTCCATACATGCATGTATCTTTTTTACTGTAGTTTCTTTATTATATAAATCTTTATATGTTTTAGCTAATAAATCTCTAATAACTGATTCTTTTTTATATGGAAAGAAAGGTTTTTCTACATCAAATTTAAATTTCCAATTATATTTATCACATAATTTTTGTATTCTTTTTAACTGTTCGTGTTGTCTATTTTTATCAGAACTCCTTATGCTCATTTTGATAATAATTTTATCATCAGCTATATTAATCTTTCCAACGTTAGAAGATAATAAAGGAAAATTATCTTCCTTAAATGTTTCTATTAATCCATCATCTAACTCATTTATAAAATTAATTATTTCACTATAATTTATTAGTCTTTTCATATTCAGATTATATTGTTCTACATCTAATTTCAAATTATTATCATCATTTGATAAATTATAAGTTAAGCTTTTTAGTTTTGCTTTTATTTTGTCTAAGTTCAATCTACTACTAAAAACTATGCTACCATTATTAGGTATTACATTGTCTTTTTCGCCAATATCAAACTGATATAATCCTGTACATTCTAATTTAGAAATAATATCAAATGTTAATTTAATTGCATTACATCTATTTTTATGTATGTCATCTCCAGAATGTCCACCCATTAATCCTGATATATTCATTTTATATTTAATATCATTATTTTCTTCATTCAAGACTTTTCTATTTATAGTTATTGAACACATTCCCGCACTAGAAGATTCTATATCCGCTTCTTTTATACCATCTAAACTAATTAAAGTTTTTCCACTAAGTAGACTATAATCGAAATTACTAGCACCTACCATTGTTGTTTCTTCTTGAGTGGTTATCATTACTTCAATATTAGGCATATCTTCATTTTCTTGTAAAATTGCAAGAATAATTGCAATTCCAATTCCATCATCTGCACCTAATGATGTGTTTTTTGATTTATAATAATCTCCTTCTTTATAAAAAGGTACTCCTTTATTTTCAAAGTCATATTTATCATTTGATACACATACCATATCTGAATGTGCTTGTAATATTATTGTTTTATTTGAATGATTATTTTTCTTCAAAAATACTGTATTATATTTTCCCTGCCTATATTCTATA
Source organism: uncultured Clostridiaceae bacterium (assembly GCA_958417695.1). Classification (GTDB taxonomy): domain Bacteria; phylum Bacillota; class Clostridia; order TANB77; family CAG-508; genus UMGS1663. The sequence continues at coordinate 9,613 of CATZDQ010000012.1, forward strand.
TTATTTTCTTTAGCATATTTAACAAGATATTCAGCAATCCTATCTTCTTTTCCTGATTCTCTCGGAATGTTCATTATATCTTCAAAATATTTTAATGTACTCTCCACTTTTTCTCCTCATATATAATATTTTACTTATATTACCATAAAATAGCGAAAAAAGAAAGTGCTTTTCCAAACACTTCCAACCTAAGTTTTATCTCCAAACAATTTATCTTTTTATATTAAAATAGTATATAGTTTTTTATTATCTTTTTATAAGTTCTTAAATGCCATTAAATGTTGATTTTACAAGCATTTTAAGTATTTTTATTTTTGTAAGATAATAACATATATTGTTATAACTTCTTATATTTTCACATCCAAAGGTAGTAAAATAGTAGTAAATTTTTTATAAGTTTAAGTACATGACATTTTGCGGAGTAAGTGGCGAAGCCACGATTGCATCCGTAATGATAAGGTAAGTATTACCCTTATAGTATAGCACGTAGCATATAGCAATTTTTATAGAATATGGTATAATGTTATCTAGTAAGAGAAATAGTAAGTTGTCGCACTATTTACCTTTTGCTAAATATGTATATAATTTCTTTATCTCATTTTTAGTATCCTTTATTTTTACGCTCATTCTATCTAATATTGAATAAATATAGGCGTTTTTTAATGAAATAATCATATCAAAAACGCCTTTTTTCGACTCAAATGAACCTGAATTATCATAGCATTTACTTATCTTTCTTTTTGGTTAATACAACAGTTGCCCACACATAGGGCACAGAAACAGGGACATCACCACTATCACATCCTAAATCTTTCATAATAGTTTTCGTATCCTCTTTAATTAATTGAATTGTTTCAACCTCATAATCAGGATAATCCTCTAATAATTCCGTTAAAGCCACATCATAACCTTGAGTCATTGTTCCTGTAATTGTTTCTGCAAATCTTGGTTCATTGCGTTTATGAATTCTCATACATTTTCCTCCTATTAGAGGTTCATTTAGTCTATATACATTATACTATACTTAACTATGTTTTTCAATTAATTTAATATGATACCTGTTGCCGTTTTATCTGAAAATATATATTTTCCATATAAATAAAAATCAATTTTACCGATAAATTACAAATAGTAGGGCAAGTAATTAAGTTGAAAATTACTTGTCCTTTATGATATAATCGAAACACAAGATAGTAATTTGTAGGAGGAAAGATTTTTGAAAGAAGTAAATCCAAAAGAAACTAAAAGAGCAAAAGCCTATGAATTATGGATGAAAGCTCCAAATCCAATGGTAACATTTTTTAAAAAGCTAGATGTTACACCACTTGTGAATACAAGCAAGAAAAGAGATTTAAAATTTAATATGTTATTAGATTATTGTATTGGTAAATCAGCTTCAAGCATTGGAGAATTTTATTTATTACCAGTAGGAGATAAATTAATTCAATATGATACTATTGCAGTAAATACTATTGTCAAGAATAAAGATGGCGAAGTTAGTTCTTGTGATATTTTATATACTGATAATTTAGATAAATATAATGAAGATTATTTAAAATATACCCAAGAAGTTGCTAAAACTTGCAAAGACAGAGATTTAACAGATAGTATGGTAATTGGCACATCTGCTATTATAGATACAGAACTTGATGGAGCTGTTGGAATGAACAGTGGGATTTTTAATAATCCATTTATATTATGGGGAAAGTATAAAAAAACATTTTTTAAATACTATCTTTTAATTTCATTCCAATATCATCATACTCAGATGGATGGTGCTCACGCAGGTAGATTTTTAGCAAATTTACAGAATGAAATTAACAACTTTAAGTAGTTATACAAATTACATGTTTTAGAGGTGTGAAATGGAAAAAAGAGAAAAAATAATTAGATTATGGTTTGATATGTGGCTACAACAAAAGGATCTAGGTATAGATGATATATTTGCAAAAGATGTAGTTTATATTGAAAGTTGGAGTCCAAAGTATGAAAATCGAAATACGGTCAAACATTGGTTTAACGAATGGAATACTCGTGGTAAAGTTTTAAAATGGGATATAAAACAATATTTTCATAAAAGAAATCAAACTATTGTAGAATGGTATTTTAAAAATATTATGAATAATGGAAAAATAGAAGAGTTTGATGGTGTTTCGCTTATTAAATGGACAGTAGATAATAAAATAGAATTTTTAAAGGAATTTGGTTGTAACTTAAATAATTATAATCCATATATAGATGGAGATATACCAAAGTTTAAAAATGAAAATGCGAATTGGTTTTAATCAAAACAAATTACAATTCCTATAAATGATTGGAGGAAATTAAATGCTTAATTTGGGCAATCGTATTGTAAACAATTGGATTCATCAAATTGAAGATGGCTGGGTGTTGATTGATACAGGGTATGAAAATGGATATAGAAATTTTATAAAAAAACTATCAAAAAGTAATATTAATTTAGATGATATTCAATATATTTTTTGACTCATGCTCATGATGACCATGCTGGATTTTTGAACTATATATTAACAATGAATTCTCATGTAAAAATTATAATGAGTAAAAAAGCATTGGAGAAATTGTATTGTGGAGAGAACTCTTTTAATGGTTATTGCACAGGGTACATTTCATTTTCATTTTGCCAATTTATGAAACTTGTAGGAAAAGGAACTCATCAGTTTCCACCATTAAAATCTTGTTATGAAGAAAGATGTATTGTTGTATCTAATAATAACAAAAAACAAGTAGGTAACATGCTAGGTGGAACTATTATAGAAACTTCTGGACATACAGTAGATAGTATAATATCCTTATTACTTAATGATGGAACATTATTTTGTGGAGATGCTATTATGAATGGGTTTCCTAGCGTTCATAAAATAACTATATGGTTAGAAGATATTAATGAATTCTAAGAATCATGGAAAAAAATAATTACTATAAAACCAAAGGTAATCTATCCAGGACATGGAAAGCCATTTATTTATAATAAATTGGAAGATAATATTCATTTTATTGAAAAAACTAAATTACTATCTCTATCGAAAGGTAGGAAATAATTACAAATTACAATTTATACAAATAAAAGAGAGGAACCCAAATTATTAGAAAAAAGTTTAATAATTTGGGTTTATTTTTATTAAAAATATTCAATAGAATTAAAAGTAGTAAAATAGTAGTAAACTGGGCTATTGTATCGAATTTTTTAGACATAGCACCGAACAACACTCCACGTGGCTTGTAAACGGAAACATATCTACTGGTTGTATTCTATGTGTTTCATATTTTTGCTCTAAATATTTCATATCTCTTACCATAGTTGTTGGATTGCAACTAATATACACTATCTTTTTAGGCTCTACTGCCAAAATATTAGAAATCGTATTTTCATCTAATCCCTTACGAGGTGGGTCTACTACAATAACATCTGGATAAATTTGTTTATCTTCCATCAATTTAGCAAATACCTTCTCCACATCTCCTGTATAAAAGTCTATATTTTCTACATGATTAATTTCTTTATTTTGTTTTGCATCAGCAATAGCTTGTTCTACTATTTCTATTCCATATACTTTTTTAACATATGGTGCCATAAATATACCAATAGTACCTATGCCACAATATAAATCAAACACCACCTCTTCTTTATGCAAATCTGCCATTTCAATGGCAGTATTATAAAGAACTTCTGTCTGTACAGGATTAATTTGATAAAAAGATAGAGGTGAAATTTTGAATGTATAATCCCCTAAAATATCATAAATGAAACCATCTCCATGTAGAATACGATTCTCATAGCCAAGAATTACATTTGTATTCTTGATATTCGTATTTTTAATAACCGTTTTTACATTATACATTTTGACTAATAGCTCTGCTAATTCTTGTTCCTTTGGCATTTTCTTTCCATTCATAACCAAAATACACATAATCTCATGTGTTCGAATACCGACTCTAATCACAATATGTCTTAAAATTCCTTCTTGTGTTTTTTCGTTATAAACCGGTATTTCATTTTTAACTACAAATTCATAAATCGTTTTAGCTACTTTCTCAGCTGTTTCATTTTGAATTTGGCAATTTTGCACTGGTACGATTTCATGACTTCTTTCCGCGAAAGGTCCCATTACTGGCTCGCCTTGTTTATTTAAGCCAATTGGATATTGTACCTTGTTTCTATAATGATATGGATTTCCCATACCAATCGTTTTATCTACTACGATATCTGCTTTTTCTCCAAAAGTCTTATGCACTAGATTTTCTACCATAGCTTGTTTCATATCTAAAGTCTCTTCATACTCTATATGTCTTAAATGACAACCACCACACTTTTTGTAAGTATCACAATCTTCTTCTATTCTATGGGTAGACTTTTGTATGATTTCTATCATCTTTCCATAAGCATAAGAAGATAATACTTTTACTATCAAAATTTTTACCTTCTCACCCTTCATAGCACCTGGAATAAATATAGTGAAGTTATCTATTTTAGCAATTCCCTCTCCGTCCATTCCATAGTCAATAATATCTACTATATATTCTGCATTCTTCTTTACTTGATTTTCCATCATCCTCATTCCTTTCTTTCGTTAGAAAAATTAAGACAAGTCTTTTACTTGTCTTAATTATAACGTAGTTATTTCTAGATAGCAACTTTTATTTTCTCCTTTTTAATATCTTTCTCCAAGGTACTAAAAATAGTAATACCATCTCTACCACTATAATCGCTATTTGCATTAGAACAAAAGCCCATACTGGCATCGTTATCATAGCTGTCTTGTTTTCTTTTTCTTTTGTTTGGTTGTTCTCTATTACATTAGCACTTGTCTCTTGTGCTTCTTCTTTTGGCGCTTTTATTAGCTTTATAGTATAAGTCTTTGCTTGATGGTCCTCTGCAGCTAATAGTATGGTAAGTACATTTTCTCCTTCTTTTAACTCCTCTAATCCAGTTACTGTAATAGAATTTGTATATTGTCCCGCTTCTTTTTCTACTTCTATCTTTTGTATATCACTTCCTATTTCACAATTATATGTATAAATTTGACTACTAAAGGCTGGAGATAAAGCAATTTCTTCTTTTTCTCCATTTTCTTTAACACCTATTAGTTTTACCATAGAGATATAAAAATCATCTTCCTGGTTAGTAATTGGTGTCGTTTCCTTTTTAGGAGTTTCCGTTTTTGTAGTAGGTTTATTATTATTTTTATTAGAAGTACCTGTATTTTTATTACCCTCTTCTGGCGTTGGCTTTGGTTCTTCTTTTTTACCAATTGTAATTGTACGACTTGCAGAAGCCGTTACTTCTTCTGGTTCTGCAGATGTGGTCGTTACATCAACAGGTGTAATGGTAACTTTTCCTGTACCAACAGCTTTTGCCGTTCCTGTAATGGTTAAACTACCATCCACCCATTGACTACCACTGGTACTTAATGAAATATTGGCATTTCCACTAATGTTAACCTTTCCATTAATGCCTGAAATAGTTACTGTAAACGTATCGCCTACATACGCTGTACTTTTACTAATACTTAGTCCCATGCTAGCTGCTTGCACTGTCTGACCTTGAAAAACAAGAACTATGACCAATATAAAAATACTTACTATATAACCAATTTTTTTCTTTTCCATCCTTTTTCTTCCCCTTTATTTTACTGGTATTTTTTTAATACCCATAATATCATTTTTAATTAATGTATAATCCATCGCCGATATTTTTCCATCTCCATTTACATCCGCTGTCCATTTCTGATTTTCCTGTATTATGCGCTTTACTTCCATAATATGATTTTTAATTAATGTATAATCCATTGCCGATATCTTTCCATCTCCATTGATATCACCATAAATTAAACAAGTATAACTTTCTATCTGCATTTGATGCATCTTTTCTTTTATGATTAACTTGGTATTCGTCCCTATATACGTTTGTTTTTCATTGTCTGTTTGCACCTCTACTTCTAAATTTTCGCTAACATGAATATGCTTCAAAAATTCTTCTTTTGTTATCTTTTGCCCAATTCCACTAATCTTATCTTGATTTACGTTATATGTTTCAATTTCTATTTTTGTCTCTTCTGGCAAATTAACAGCTTGCACCGTTATTTCATCGGTTAGATTTTTATCTTTCCAAGTAACTTTTATAGTAGCGGTTCCTTCCTGTTTAGCAGTTATCCTTCCATCCTTTGATACTTCTATTATTTCTGGATGACTGCTCTCCCATATTATATTTTTATTTTCTATCCAACTTGGAGAAATGGTTACTTCTAGTAACTTTGATTTTCCAACAAATATATTTTCTGTCTGGCT
>CATZDQ010000013.1 GCA_958417695.1 uncultured Clostridiaceae bacterium
TATTTGTTTTTCTATGCAGATAGGAATAGCTGTACTGGGTATCATACCCAGACATAGAATTGGTATGTCCGATATTTGTGCTCTTATCGTTAATGCTTCTTCTAGGGTAGCTACTGCTAAATAATTGCAACCTCCTTCTATTACTGCTCTTACTGTCTCTATTTGGTTATGTCCATAACTATCGGCTTTTACAACTCCAAAATAATAGGTATAGTTTCCATATTGTTGGATAATATTTTTAACATTGTTTTGGATATTTCTTAAATTAATTTGTGCATATGTTTTTCTATATAAGGGCATTTTTATCTCTCCTAACTAGTTAATTGATAACTTTCTTCTATTAATTCTTTTACTAATTTTTTGTCCACCTTATCTGATAAGACAATGGTGTTCCAATGTTGTTTGTTCATATGATAGGCTGGCAATATGTATGGATAGTTTTTTCGTAGTAATTCTGAATACATAGGTTCTGTTTTCACATTTACATAGAGGTTTCCTTGTACGTGCATGATTAATGCAAACCATTTATGTGTAAATTTATGTTTTAAGACTATACTTTCTAAGTCTTTTTTAAAAGGGGTATCCATATAGGTATCTTCTAGTTGTAGTCCAATTTGGAGAATGTCTTGTTCTTGCATATTTTTACTCTCCTTTTTTATCTAGATTATCTCTTATTTTAACACATACCCATATGGATTTCTACCTTCTTTTCTATTTTTATATTCTTAAAATACTACCTGCATAAATTAGGTTTGGATTTGCAATTCTATTTAGTCTAACAATAGTGGCTATGCTAACCCCATATCTTCTAGAAATTCCCCATAGGGTATCTCCCCATCTAACTTGGTACAAGGTATGTGACATATCATATCGATTAGTTGGTATAAATAGTCGTTGTCCTGTATATATTAAATTGACATTAGAAATATGATTTAAATTAGCTAATGCTGTTACAGTGGTATGATATTGCGCTGCGATTCCAGATAAGGTGTCTCCGCTTCTTACGATATAGACTTCATCACTACAAGTATTGTCTCCTCCGTTTGCATTTCCACTTCCACTACTGCTGGTTGGTACGATTAATGTGTTACCCGCATATATCAAATTTGGATTAGCTATTTGATTTAGTTCCACTAGTTTGCTTACTGTCGTATGGTAACGAAGTGCTAAGCCAGATAAGGTATCCCCTCTTTGTATAATAATTGTTGTTGTACCTTCTGTTACTGGTGGTGTTGGTGGGTTTGGAGTTGGTTGTGGTGCTGGTATTTCGGAATTATCTCCTAAAAAGATGTCTTTTGTAAATTTATCTCTATCTACATAGCCTTGTATACCAGCTACGTCTCCTTGGTCAGTATATTGCCAACCAATCCATGTATCCCAGTTACCATTTGGTGTTGGTTCTGGTTCTTCATATTGTGCTACCCATAATGGATAATTCGTGATTTCTCCACTAAATTTGGTTCTAGCACTATAAGTATTACTATATACCACCACTTCTTTTTTTATTACACTTTCTAGTGTTCTTAAAAAAGCAAGCCCTATTTGGTTAATCTCTTCATTGGATAAGTTTCCAAAATTTTCAAAGTCCATTGCCAATCTACAATCTGGACTTTTTCCCGCAATGACAGAAGCAAAAAAATTGGCTTCTGTTATGGCCTGTTCTACACTTCTTGCTCTTACATAATGGTAGAATCCTACTTTTAGCCCATTTGCTTTGGCATTCGTATAATTCTGATTGAAGTAAGGGTCTATAAAGGTAGTTCCTTCACTTGCTTTCATATAGACTACTTCTATTCCCGCTTGTTTTACTTGTGTATAATCTATGGTTCCTTGCCAACCACTAACATCTATTCCTGCATATAATTCGGTTTCTGATGGTCCAAAAGCATATACTGGCATAATCAGAATGTAAAATGGTAGTATCAGTGTCAATGCTACGCAAATACATAATTTATATATTCTCTCTTTCATACTTCACCTCCTTTTCGTTTGATATTCTATTTTATGAAAACTTCCAAAGGTGGTTACCAATTTTGCATAACAATTAATATTTTCCTAATTTGTCTCATATATTTACAAAGGTGATAATTTGAAAAGAGTTAAAGTGTTTTTATGGAATGGTATTTTGCTAACCATTACTTCTTTGGCTATGCGTACCATAGGACTTTCTTTTAATGTATATATTTCTAATAAAATTGGTACAGAGGCAGTTGGTATTTATCAGCTTATCATGTCTATTTACTTATTTGCCATTACTTTAGCAAATTCTGGTATTCATTTGGCAAGTACACGTATTGTATCTGAACAGCTTGCTTTTGGTTTTGAAACTGGTATAAAAAAAGCAGTTAGAAAGTGTCTATTTTATAGTTTATTTATGGGACTTTTTTCTTGCCTACTACTCTTTTTCTTATCTCCTTGGATTTCTGCAATTTGGCTTCATGGTAAAATTTCTAGTATGCCTTTACGTATTCTGGCTTTTAGTTTGCCTTTTTTAGCCATGTCTTCTAGTATGCAAGGTTATTTTTCTGCTATGCGTAATGTGAAAAAAACTGCTTTTTCACAAATTGTAGAACAGGTTTTACAAATTTATTTAGTAACTTGTTTTCTAAATTTCTTTATGCCAGAAGGTTTGGAATATGCTTGTCTTTCTTTAGTCTTAGGTTCTACCTTATCTGAAATGGCTTCTTTTTTATTACTTTTTGTTTTATATTTAAGAGATAAACGAAAGTTACAAGCCAATTTGTATGAAGATACTAATTACACGAAACAGATCTTAAAAATTTCTGTTCCCATTGCTATTACCTCTTATATCCGTTCTGGTCTTTCTACTTTAAAGCAAATTCTCATTCCTTTACAGCTAGAAAAATCGGGTATGTCGTGCGAAAGTTCTTTATCCAAATATGGTATGATTCATGGCATGGTTATGCCTTTAATTTTGTTTCCTTGCACTTTTATTAATTCTTTTAGTTCTTTGCTGATTCCGGAGTTTTCTTATATGCAAGCTAAAAGAAGCTATCAGAAAATGCAAATAGCCCTTCATAAGATTTTTAAATTTAGTTTTATTTTTTCTTTTTTAGTTTTGGGAATTTTTTGGTGCTTTTCTAAAGAATTAAGTAGTTTTATATACCATGAGTCTGAAATTGCTAAATATGTAAAGATTTTAGCACCTTTAATTGTGCTTATGTATATTGATTCGATTGTAGATAGTATTTTAAAAGGACTTGATAAACAGGTTTTAGTTATGGCCATTAATATTTTAGATTTGTTTGTTAGTATTTTTTGTATTTATGTATTATTACCTATCAGTGGCATTTATGGATACATAGTTGTTATTTTTATTAGTGAATTATTAAATGGCTTGCTTAGTTTTTGTATGCTTGTAAAACATACAAACTTAAAAATAGATTTTGGAAATTGGCTTATCAAACCTTTCTTTAGTGTATTACTTGTTAATTTTATCTTTTCCTTCTTGCCTTTTACTATAGAAAATACCGTATTTTCTTTGATTGTAAAAGTAGGTATATATGTGGTCTTTTATTTTACGCTTTTAGTTTTATCAAAAGGCTTTGTAAAAGAAGATATGAAAATATAGTAGAGATTTCTTCTCTACTATATTGCTTTCTTACCAAGAAATTATTTTTTCCCAAGTTAAGTTTTCCTTTCCAAAATGTCCATAATTTGTGGTTTGGCTATAAATTGGCTTTTTTAATTGTAAATAGTCTATCATGCCATTTGGTGTCAAATCAAATTTTTCTTTGATTTCCTTTATGATTTCTTCTTCTGGTTTAGTGGCTGTCCCAAAAGTATTTATATATAAAGATATTGGTTTGTCCATTCCAATTCCATAGGCAACTTGTATTTCACATTTTCTTGCTAGGTGATTAGCGACTATATTTTTAGCAATATGACGTAGCATGTAACTTGCCGTTCTATCTACTTTAGTAGCATCTTTTCCTGAAAAAGCTCCTCCTCCGTTTCTAGCATATCCTCCATAGGTATCTACTATAATTTTTCTTCCTGTTAGTCCTGTATCTCCTAAAGGTCCTCCTATAACAAATCTACCAGTTGGGTTAACATAGATATTTGTTTGGTTATCTATCATAGATAATGGTATTACTTTTTGAATCACTTTTTCTATAATGTCTTTCTTCAATGTTTCCATTGAAATGTGTTCCTCATGTTGCGTAGATACTAATATCGTATCAATTCTTTTTGGTTGGTCGTTTTCATATTCTACTGTTACTTGTGTTTTTCCATCTGGTCTTAAATAAGAAATCTCTCCATTTTTACGCACTTCTGTTAGCTTTTTTGCTAACCTATGTGCCATTTCTATTGCATAGGGCATATTATTTTGTGTTTCATCACAGGCATAGCCAAACATAATTCCTTGGTCTCCAGCACCTCCAACATCGACTCCCATGGCTATGTCTGGACTTTGTTTAGTTATATTAGCATCGATTTGACAAGTTCTATAATCCATATCGGTTTGTGCATTATCAAAACCGATTTCTTGTAAACGGTTTCTAACTATTTTTTCTATTTGGAGATTGGCAGTAGTTGTGATTTGACCAGCTATTGTAATTTTATTTTGTGATACAAAAGTTTCTACAGCAACTCTTGACTCTTTGTCTTGTTCTAAACAAGTATCTAATAGGATATCGGAAATGGAATCTGCTACTTTATCTGGATGGCCTTCTGTTACACTTTCTGATGTGAAATAATACGATTTCATTTTTTATTTTCCTTCTTTCTTTTTCTAGTTTGCTCTATAGGTTTATCAAATTTTCTCTTTCTTTGCAATAGTTTTTTACTTCTTTTTATTATTTATGCAGAAAATAATATATATATATTATTAAATACTGTTATCTATTGATTCTATATACATTTTTTATATTTCTTTTTAAAAGAAATACACATATATTGTTATCTGTTCTTATATTGTTACATTAAAAGTAGTAAACTTTTTGCTTCATCCTTTTCGTAAAAAGTAATTAAATCACAATCCGTACAGAGTAAGATATCATGTTACCTTTATCGTATAGCAAATTTCATAACATATGATATAATGTATAAAGTAAAAAAATTGTAAGGAGACATAGAATGAAAATAGTAAAGTTCCATAACAATTATTATAAGCAGGTAAATGATATTTATAAAGTATCCTTTCCAAAAGCAGAACGCTATTGCTCTTTGCATAAACTGATATCTTATATAAAAAAAGGTTATTCAGAAATGTATTGTTTAATTGAAAATGCAGTTGTATATGGTTTCATATATTCCATTAAGTATAATCATATGATATTTATATTATATTTAGCAATTGACAGTAGTAAGCGTTCTTGTGGAAATGGAAGTTCTTTATTAAAATGGTATTTAAAAAAATATGAAGAAAAAGTAATTTACTTAAATATTGACAAAGTGGATAAAAGCTTTAGCGATTATGCTATAAGAAAAAATAGACTTAGTTTCTATGAGAAAAATGGTTTATATCTAACCAATTACTTAAGTGTCGAAAAAGAGTGTACCTTTAATATCTTATCTAATCATCAGAAAATAAACACGGAAGAATATAAGGTATTAGATAAATTTATTTGTCTATTATTAGGAGAACCTCTATCCAATATTATTCAAAAGTAAATATAAATTACATTTTATTTAAACTCTTGCCAGATAAAATCTATATAATTGAGATTTAGTCCATACATAAAAATGTCAAAAAGATTTTTCTTTCTGACATTTTATTATTTATATAGTTTCCCATCCGATTAATTGTATATGATTTGAAATATAGCTGTCCTGATTATCCACATTTTGTGCTATATCTGTGGATAAGTATTTTTTGTTATCGTCTGGAAATACCGTAACCACCGGATTCTCTACTCTGTCATTTAAAATAACGGAACCTAAAAAGTTAGCACCTGACGAAATTCCTACACCAATTCCTAACTTTCTAGATAGTAGTCTCGTCATATTTACAGCATCTTCATCATTAATAACAATTACTTTATCTATCATATTTCTGTCTACTAATTCTGGTATAAAATCATCACCAATTCCTTCTATTTTATGTGTGCCAATTGCTCTATTTTTAGATAGCAATGGCATTTTATCTGGTTCTATAGCTACAATCTGTGCTTCTGGATGTATTTTCTTTATTTTTCTTCCAACTCCCATTAAAGTTCCACCAGTTCCAATTCCAGATATAAAACCACCAATTGGTTCATGAATTTGTCTAATAATTTCTTCCCCTGTCGTTTCATAATGGGCTACTATATTATCTTTATTAGAAAATTGATTTACCCAAAAGCCACCTATCTTTTCTGCATAATAGCTAGCCTCTTGTATACACCTTCTAAAACCGCCTTGTGCTGCTGAGAATAGTTTAACAGTTGCTTGGTAATTCTGCATAATCTGCACTCTTTCTTTACTAACCCAATCTGGCATAAAGATATATACAGGATGGTTTTCCCTTGCTCCAATGGCTGCTAGAGCAATACCGGTGTTACCACTAGTTGCCTCTACTATAGGTTCTCCTGGCTTTAACTCTCCTCTTTGTTTAGCTTTAGTAATAATATAATTGGCCATTCTATCTTTAATACTACCTGTCAAATTATAATATTCTAATTTAGCATAAAGATATTTTTGTTTATCTTTATACTTGTATCTTATTTTTACCATTGGTGTATTTCCTACAATTTGTGATTCCATTTGAATTCCCTCCTAACTCCTATGTATTTTCTATTGCCATTATATGTGTTTTTCTTGTTTTGGTGATTCTTTAGCTATTATACTGTGTTTTTTATTTGTCTAAAATGCTCTATAAGCCAATATGAAATAATGGCTTATATCTTTATCGCCAATCCACCATTTAAATTTTACACGATTTCTTTTATTTCCTTGATTTTCTTACCAATTTTACTATTTTTTTATTACCATAATATGTTCTCTTTCTGTCTTTTTCCGGCTTATCTAATTATAGGCATTTTTTCTTTTTTAATGGATAGAAAAAAGAAGTAAAACATTTTCGTCTTACTTCTTTTTGCGGGACAAATTAGGCCCGTCCCCATTATATTATAACAATGCCGAATAGATTCATGACTTCTTTTATGCCTTGTTCTATTTCTTCTCTACTAAAGTTTTGCTTTGCTAGTTCTTCGTCATTTAATTGATTGATTTGCTGATAAAAGTTGACGGCTATTTTTAAATAACCTCGATGGCTGATTGTAATTTTATCAAATAATAGATTTTCTGCTTCATTGATTTTCTTGGTTTCTAGTAGTTTCTGTATTTGTAAATATAAATTGTCTACCTCTGCATCTTCTGTTTTTCCTGTTGGTAGATATTGTGTTGTTTCTTCTCCTAAGAATACATCTGTGATGACATGTATTAAGCTTTCTATTTCTCTTAAAATATAATCTTTTTGATAAATCATTTTTTTCGTTCCTTTCTTGGTAGAGATGTTTTTAAGGCCTATGCTACATGAATTTCCTATACTTATATATCTTATTGTATTATAAATATATAAATAGCTTTTAGATATTACCTCTAAATCCAATCTCCGTATTTTTTGATATATTGTTTTTTGACAATCATGGCTACAAAACAGTATAACACAGGTATGAAAAAAATGAAAGCTATCCATATAGGTTGTAATGGTACTAATCCTAAGAATTTTCCTATAAAGGTGAATGGTACTAAGATGGCGACTATGCAAATGATGATGGTGAAGGCATATACCGTTTTAGAGGCATTGCTTTCTATAAATGGTATTTTGGCTGTTCTTATGATGTGCAAGCCTATTAAGTTTGAGACGATTCCATAAGAAAACCATATGGTTTGAAATAAGGCTGCTTGTTCTTGTCTTATTCCAAACCCAAACCATAGTGTTATAAATATCAGTAGGTCAAATAGGGAACTGGTTGGTCCCATGAATAACATGAATCGTTTTAAACTTTGTATATTCCATTTTCTTGGTTGCTCCAAATATTCTTTGTCTACGTCATCTAGTGGTAAGGATAGTTGTCCAACATCATAAATTAGGCTTTGTACTAGTAGTTGTATGGGTGTGATAGGAAAGAATGGTAAAAAGATGCTAGCGATTAGTACAGAGGTGACTTCTCCAAAGTTGAAACTAGTTGCCATTTTAATATATTTTAATAAGTTTCCAAAGGTTTTTCTGCCTTCTAATACACCTTCTTTTAATACTTTTAAGTCTTTTTCTAACAAGATGATGTCTGCTGTTTCTTTGGCTATATCCACAGCGGTGTCTACAGAGATACCTACTTCTGAATTGATTAAAGATGGACTATCATTAATACCATCTCCCATATATCCGACAACATTTCCTGCTTGTCCTAATAACCTGACAATTCTGGCTTTTTGTATAGGGGATAATTTTGCAAATACATTTACTTTTCGTAATAGTCTTTGTACTCCACTATCTGGTAGTTTATCTATTTGACTTCCTAAGATAATACGCTGCGTATTGATATTTACCTTTTCACACACCGTTTTGGTAACATATTGGTTATCTCCTGTTAGTACAATAACGCGTATTCCATTTCTATTTAGCTGTTCTATGGCTTCTTTAGCACTTTCTTTTGGTGGGTCTAAGAAGCCGATAAACCCCATCAGTACCATGTTTTTTTCATCTGCTACGCAGAAGTGTTTTACTTGATGTATATCATTTTTTTGACAAACACCTAATACGCGTAATCCTTGTTCATTGAGTGTTCTAGCAATTTTTTGAATATGGATTTTTATTTCTTCTGTAAGAGGCGTTACTTCTCCTTGATAATCTACGAGTGTACAGATATTTAGAATTTCTTCTATGGCCCCTTTAGTGATGAGTTGTTTTTTGCTTCCATCTGATACGACTACTGATAATCTTCTTCTAGAAAAATCGAAGGGAATTTCATCTACTTTTTTGTATGTTTCTACAGAGGGCATAAGTCCTTCTTTTTCTGCTCTTTGTATAATGGCTATGTCTATATTTCCTTTTAATCCGGTTTGAAAATAACTATTTAAGAATACGTGTTTTAAAATTCGCTTATCTTCTTGTCCTTGTATGTCTAAATATTTTTCTAGTACAATTCTATCTTCTGTTAAGGTTCCTGTTTTATCTGTACACAATATATTCATAGCTCCAAAACTTTGAATGGCATCTAATTTTTTAATAATGGTCTTTTTCTTAGACATTCTCTTGGCACCTTTTGCTAGACTAGAAGATAATATGACTGGTAGTAGTAAAGGAGTAATCCCTATGGCAATGGCTACAGAGAAGGTAAAAGCGACTAAGATACCATGTTTGGTTACATTTATTAAAAAGGTGATGGGTATCATAATGAGCATAAAACGAATGAGTAATTTACTAACACTTTGAATTCCTTTTTGAAATGCCGTTTTTGGTTTTCCATGTTCTAATGTATGGGCTACTTTTCCAAAATAACTTTCATCTCCTATTTTTATAATCATGCCTTTTCCATAACCACTCATGACATTGGTTCCCATAAAGCAAATATTATCTAAATCTGTGATGGATTCTACTTCTTTTGGGTTAATTTCTAATTCTACGGTTTTTCTAACACTTTCTGATTCTCCTGTTAAAGAAGATTGCGTAACATATAAATCTTTTGCTTCTATGACTCTTAAGTCAGCTGGGATAATGTCTCCTGCTGATAAAATGATGATATCTCCTATCGTTAGATTTTTTAATGATACTTTTTCTTCCTTTCCTTCTCTTAATACAGTAGCTTTAGTTTCTACTAGTTGTTTTAGTTTTTCTGCCGCTTTATTGGATTGGAATACTTCAAAGAATTCTAATAAAGTACTAACAGAGATTAAAACTAAAATAACCAAAATATTTGCATAACTTGGTGGATTTGTTAAATAGACATCTGTATAAAATAGGACAGCTGTAATACCGAATAATATTAAATTAAAGGGGCTTAATAGGCTTTGTAATAAATAATAGTACCATTTTTTTGGCTTGCTTTGTTTTAATTGATTTCTGCCGTATTGATTTATTCTTTCTTGTGCTTCTTGGTTAGTAAGTCCTTTTTTTATATCCACATGGTTTTCTTGTATATAAGATTGTATGGTTGTATAGCTTTCTTTTCCATATAGTTCTTGTATATTTATGTTTTCTTCTTTTTCAGTCATGCTTGTCCTCCTATTGTCTTTATATGTATTCTTATAAATGATTGATTTTGTTTGATTTCCTTTATTTATCCCTACATAAAGAAAGATTTTTTTGGGTGCAATTATAACAATTGCACCACTTTTTATCTATTTTTTTGGTTAAATCGTTTACTAACTACATTCCAATTTACGATGTTCCAAAAGCTATCTATATAAGACGGTCTTTTGGTTTGATATTGTAAATAATAGGAATGTTCCCACATATCTAATACGAGAATTGGCTTGCATCCCCATAGAGTTAGGTTTTGGTGTTTTTCACATTGCAAGATTTCTAATTTTTGAAACTCTGGCACCCATACTAATAAACACCAGCCAGATGCTTCTACATTAGTTGCAGCAGCTGTAAATTGTGCCTTAAAACTTTCAAAACTGCCAAAATCTTTTATAATTTGTTCCATAAGTTCTGCTTGCAAACTACTAGGAATAGCCGGTCCCATATTCTCAAAAAATAGTTCATGTAAAATGACCCCTGAACCAAAAAAGCTTAAGTTTTTTTCCAAACATTTAATATTTGAAAAGTCATTGCTTTGTCTTGCTTTTTGCAAGGCTTCTTCTGTTTTGTTTGTGTTATCCACATATCCTTTATATAGAATTTGATAGTGTAGTTCTAATGTTTTTCTGTCATAATATGGCTCTAACGCATCTAATGGATATGGTAATTCTTTCATTTTTATCATATTGTTTCCCTCCCTTTTTAGTATATATTTATTTTGCAAATTCATTCTTCTTTTTTTGGTTTTAAGTAAATTTCTTCAAATTGTGGTATGGGCATTGGTCTTGCAAAATAATATCCTTGAATCCAGTCACAACCAATTTGTTTTAAATAGGCTACTTGTTCTTTTGTTTCTATTCCTTCTGCGACGGTTCTTATGTGGAGACGTTTTGCCATTTGGATAATACTTTCTAGTATAATTTTTCCTCTTTCATCTTCTAAAACCTGATCTGAGAATTTTTTATCTATCTTTAGAACATCTATTTCTATTTGACGTAGCATATGAAAAGAAGAATAACCGGTTCCAAAGTCGTCCATAGATACAACAAACCCTATTTGGTGTACTTTCCTTTCTGCTTCTTTTGCCACTTCTATGTTATTTACCACTGCACTTTCTGTCATTTCTAATTCTATAAATTGCGCAGGTATATGGTAATAGTTAATTATTCTTTCGAGTTCTTGTACATGTTTTTTATGATATAAATGTCTTCTGGATTCATTAACTGAAATTGGCAGAAGTTTATATTTTTTTTGTATCCATCTATTTAATGTTTTACATACTTGGTCAAATACCCATACATCTAATTTTGTTATTACGCCTGTTTTTTCATAACTAGGTACAAATGTTTGTGGCAATAGGAATGTTCCTTGTTTCTTTCTACGAATAAGTGCTTCTGCTCCCACTATTTTTTCTGTTTTGGTGTCAAATTTGGGCTGTAAATAGACTTGAAATTCTTTATTTTGTATCCCTTTTCTAAAATCTTCTTCTATTTGTTTTTTATCCAAAAATTTCATAGGTTCCTCTTTCTTCTATTTTTCTTATTATTTCCTTTTTTCTTGAAAATTATGTACAGTTGTTATATACTATTTTAGAAGAAAAAAGGAGAATATAGTTATGGAGAAAATTGCAATATTTTCAGATGTACATGGTAATATTACTGCTTTAAAAGCAGTTTTAGCAGATATAGAAGCACGTGGCATTCGTTTTATTTATTGTTTAGGTGATTGCGTTATTAAATGTGCGCATCCGGAATTAGTTATTGATTTATTAAGAAAAAAGCATGTCTTTTTATTAAAAGGGAATTGTGATGAAGTGATTTGTAGACCTGGTATTCCCTACGGAAGATTTTGGAGTCGAGATATCATTGGTGAAGAACGTGCTAATTTTATATATAATCTTCCAGTTTCTACAGAATTTTATATTAGTGGACATTTACTACGTCTTTTTCATGCATCTCCGCTTAGTTTAGAGCATATTTTTAATCCCATGTATGAAAATACGGACTCTCTCTACCGTCAACATTTAATTACAAATCCTTCTGATTTATTTTTAAATACGCCTTTTATTGGTAAGACGAAACAAGATCCGGTTCCAGATGTAGTCGGTTATGGTCATCTGCACACACCTAATTTATTCCGTTTTCAGAATAAAACGATTTTTAATGTAGGAAGTGTTGGTATCCCTACTGAAATGTTAAATACAGATTCCTCTGATGTGACTAATCGTTTTTCTACCATGGCTTCTTATGTCATTGTGGAAGGTAATTTAAATGATAAAAATCTTCGGTCCACTTTCCTATACTTTTTTACGCATCCCCTATGATATTGCTACAGAAGTTGGCTTTTTAGAGGCTTCTAATATGCCTAATAAGGATTTTATTATTCGTTCTTTAAAAACCGCTATGCACTAATTAGATAGTTTATGTATAGGATATAAAAAAAGAATACGGGGTTGGATTTATGAATGATTTAGAAAACGCGAAAGAGATTTTAAAGACTTATCATCAAGAACATTTATTAAATTTTTATGAGGAATTAGATGTATCGCAAAAAGAGGCTCTTATTTACCAAATTTGCCATATAGATTTTAAACAAATTTTGGAATTATATGAAGCTTCTAAAATAGATGAAGTCATTCCTTCTAATTTAATAGAGCCTTTACCTTATATAGATAAAACACAGTTATCAGAAGAAGTTATTCATTATTATGTAGAAATTGGCAAAAAAAGTATTCAAAATAAAGAATTAGCAGTGGTCACTATGGCAGGTGGACAAGGAACACGTCTTGGTTACAAAGGGCCTAAGGGAACTTTTGAATTAGATACTTATCCTAAAAAATCTCTTTTTGAAATTATTAGTGATGAGTTGGTCTTGGCTAAAGAAACTTATGGAGTTACCATTCCTTGGTATATTATGACTAGTCGACAAAATTATGCCGATACTTTAGCTTATTTTGAGAAAAAGGATTGGTTTGGTTATCCTAGAGCATCTATTTTCTTTTTCCAACAATCAGAACTTCCTTTAATCGATCTTTCTGGTAATTTACTTTTAGAAGAGCCCTATAAGATTAAAGAAGCTTCTAATGGAAATGGTGATGTTTTTGCAGCTTTACAAAGGTCTGGTTTATTAGAGCAAATGCATGAAAGTGCTATTCAATGGATTTTCTTTTCTGGCGTGGATAATGTACTTTTACATATTATTGACCCTTTATTTTTAGGGTTTACAATTGAGAGTCACTGTTTGGTTGCTAGTAAAACTGTAAGAAAAGAAGATGTGGATGCTAAAGATTGGGTTTTTGCTAGAAAAAATGGGAAGCCGCATATTATTAATTGTTCTCATTTAACACAGCAAATGAAATCAGCTATTGATGAAAATGGTATGGATTTATATAGAGATACGAATTTATTGGCGCATTTATTTCATTATTCTGCTATTACTAAAGTATGTGAGCAAAATTTACCTTATCATCGTGCTTTTAAAAAGAATACTTTTATCAATGAAGAAGGTATGAAGCAAGTCCCTGAACAACCAAATACTTTTAAATTTGAAAATTTTATTTTTGATGCTTTTTCTTATTTTGATAATATTTGTTTATTTCGTGTATTGGCAAGTGAGGAGTATGCTCCTATTAAAGATTATAATGGCCCTTTTAATCCTGAGGTGGCTACTATGCGTTATGAGAATGTAAAGTTGCATAATTCTTTGGCGTCTCTTCATACTAAAAAATCTACTTTTTAAGTAGATTTTCTTTTTTAGAAATTTTTTATATGAATGACAGCTTTTGCTATTATCTGACAGAGTAGCTGTGTTAAAATAATATTATGTATACAAAATAGGTATACTTTTATTTCAAACTATTTTTTTCTTAGCTAAGGATATTCATTTGTTGTTTCTATCATATCCTTGGCTTTTTATTTTTTCTCCTACTTTTTTGATACTTTTACCATGTTTCGACATTTTTTTTATTTTTCATTTGTTATAATAGGCAAGCACAAATGAAAAGAGGTGAAATTGATGGAAAATGATAAAGGAAAAATTATACGCTTTAAGAAACCTGGAAATTGTAATATTTTAAAAGCTAAGCATATGGGAACTATTACTATTTCTGTATTATTAGATGAATATACTCATCTTCCCTTTTATTATATTGAACCGGATACCAGAGACTTACTTCCTTATGTAGATTTATTGGATGATACACTTTCTAAATTTAGCACAAAAGGCTAAGGAAATGGATCTTAGCCTTTTAGACTTTTTTATTTTTTTGTCTCCTATAAGTTAACTCTCACATCGCAATGATTATGCTTCTATAAAATATAATTTTTTTCTTTTCTAATTATTATCCCAATTTCTATGTTCTAATATGTAAGATTTGTAAAACTTATAGATTTTTTATTAAGTTGAGTGTTTTTCTTATTTGTATAAATCTTTTCTTTTTTCTCATACTATGAATGGTGATATTATGAATCTAAAAAAAGTATTTATTACAGGTGCTGGTTCTGGTTTAGGCAAAGAAGCTGCTATTGCTTTGGCTAGGCGTGGTCATACCGTTTACGCTAGTGTACATTATGCAAGTCAAATAGCTTCTTTAAGGCAATTGGCATTGCAGGAATCTCTTGACTTGCAAGTTTTTCATTTGGATGTTCTCGATTCTGAAGATAGAAAACAAATTTTAGATTATGATATAGATGTGTTTATTAGTAATGCTGCTATTGGAGATTCTGGTTCTGTTGCTGAAGTGGATATTAACCGTATTATAAATGTTTTTAATACAAATATTTTTGGTAATTTACATTGTATCCAATTGGCTTTAAAAAATATGATTACTATAAAGAAATCTGGTCGTATTGTTATTTTAACTTCCTTAGCAGGACGCATTCCAGCTCCTTTTTTGTCTCCTTATTGTGCTTCTAAGTTTGCTTTAGAGGCTTTTACGACTTGTCTTAGGCAAGAAATGCGTTTATTAAAAGACTCCCACATTGAAGTTTGCGCTATTGAGCCAGGTGCCTATGCTACTGGTTTTAATAAGGAAAATAATGAGAAGAAGTATCCTTGGATGGAGGAGAAATCTTATTTTCACGATATATTACATTTGCTTCGTTATTATGAAGAAAAGATTTGGAATTTTATTGAAATAAAACCCTTTGATTCTATAATCAGATTATATGTAAAGACTGTAGAGGCTAAGCATGTTCGACATAGATATACGGCGCCTTGGTATCAGTCTTTATTGATACAATTAGGTAGAATTTTGGGCATGTAAAAAACTATGCAACTTGCATAGTTTCTCTTTTACTATTTCTTCTTGTCTTCACAGCAAAAATCTTCTACTGGTGGTTCTATTGTTTCTTTAGGGCTCTTATCTATCGGCATTGCTGCATTGGTTCCTAACATTTCTGCTGCCGTTCCTAATGTTGTAGCTAAGGAACTTAGTTCTGTTGGCATAAAGATTTTAGTTGCTCGTCCATCTCCTACTGCTTTTAGG
>CATZDQ010000014.1 GCA_958417695.1 uncultured Clostridiaceae bacterium
CCTAAATAGCTTAAAATATTTTCAAGAAGAAGCCAATGAATATCATATTGTTTGTGCAGGAAGCTTATTAGGAATCAGATTATCACTTACATCTTTTCCTGTTGGAAAAGTGGAATTTATAAATATGTATCCAATGACATTTAGTGAATTTTTGAAAGCAGATAATTGTGATAATTTGGTAAAATATATGGAATCTATAAATGAAGTTCAGACAATTCCAGTCATATTCATGAGTCAATTAGAAGAAAAATTGAAAGCCTATTTTATAATAGGTGGAATGCCAGAAGCCGTTTATTCATGGATAAATGAAAAGGATATGGAGAGAGTAAATACTATACAAGATAATATATTAAAAGCATATGAAAGTGATTTTTCAAAACATACACAAGATAATGAAGCCAATAAAATATCATTAATATGGAATAGTATTCCTTCTCAGTTAGCAAGGGAAAATAAAAAGTTTCTATATCAAACCATTAAAGAAGGTGCAAGAGCAAGAGAATATGAAAATGCCTTAAATTGGTTAAATGATGCAAATCTAATATATAAAGTGTATTGTGTTAGTAAAACAGACTTTCCCTTAAAAGCATATAATGACTTAAGCTGTTTTAAAATTTATATGAATGATATTGGTTTATTAAGAAAAATGGCAAATTTAGATAGTCGAATTGTTATAGAGGGAAATAAGCTATTCGAAGAATTTAAAGGAGCATTTACAGAAAATTATGTTTTAAATATGTTAAATGCAATATATAATCATGTACCAAACTATTTTACATTTGATAGAAATGAAATAGATTTTGTAATTCAATATAAAAATGAGATAATACCAATAGAAGTAAAGTCAGGGAAAATAACCAATCATACTAGCTTGACAAGATATAATGAACAATTTAAACCAAATAAATCTATACGTTTTTCTTTAAATAATTTAAAATTAGATGGAAAAGTTTTAAATATCCCTTTATATCTAATAGAATATATGTATAAATTTATATAAGAACCAAAAATTAAAAAATCAACATAAAAAGCGACTTATCTTGTAAGTCGCTTCCGAAAATAAAAGGGGATGTTTTTCTAAACTAGTTGTAAATAGAAGGGTAAATCTATTTACTAACTACAGTTATACTATACCAATTTTATTTGTCCATTGTGTGAACGAAAGGAAAACATTTTGCGGAGAAAAAATGAAGATAATCTTAAAAAAGATGAATTGTAATATTACAATAAAATAAATTTAAGTTAATTTATAAAAGTAACATCTATTGGGCAAAAAAACATAATACAAATAAGCAAAAAGATAATAATTTTAATACTATGTAAGACGAAAATTTATTTACCTAAAATGTTATAAAATAACTATGAAATTAAACAAATACATTATATACCTATATGGTATTAATCAATATTCCTATAATTAACACCAGCACAATTATAAAATATATAGGATTATTAAATATAAAAATGACATAAAGTAAATTTAAAATTGAGCAGAGACAATTCTCTTTTATTTCAACTCTTTATTTCTTAAATTACATTTACTTTGTTAATTGACGAGAACAAAATAAACTTATGAAAATTAAAAAAAGATTTGACATAGAGAAATAAATAGATTAGAATAAAAATATAAGAATGTAACAACTTATTCACATAATACGGAGTACAAAGCAAAAAGCACTTTGAAAAAATAAATATCTTTGTGTAAAAAGGAATAAAGTCTTGAGAAAATAAAGTGCTAAAACAGAAAATATGTGAATAAAGTTTACTAAAAAAGAAATACTATAAAAAAAGAAAAACTAGCAAATAGTAAAAAAACAAAGGAGGAGAAGGATGAAAAAAGAAATACAAAAACGCAAGGATAGGGAAAAAAAGCAAGTAACTGAAAATATGAGCAAACAAGAAGAAGGAATTACACTAATAGCGTTAGTCATTACCATTATTATTTTAATCATCTTAGCAGGTGTAACTATTAATATGGTAATCGGACCAGATGGTTTAATTAAACAAGCCCAAAGAGCCAAGTCAGATACTTTAAATGCACAAGTAGAAAGTGATGAAAAGTTAAATGCATTAGAAGAAGAAATAGAGGAAGCAACGAGTAAAAAGGCAACTCCAGGAAAAAAAGTAGAAGGAGAAAATGCAATTTATACAGATAACACAGGAACAGCCATTATACCAGTAGGGTTTGCAGTAGTAACAAATCCGGATACTATAAATAATGGATTAGTCATCTCCGATGTAGAAAATGATGATATGGCCAATAGTAAAAAAGGAAACCAATTTGTATGGATACCAGTATCAGATTATAGTAAGTTTCATTTGATAGAGGGATATTCTAATGGAACCTTACAGAATTATTTAAGCCGAGCATCTAATCCATCAAGGGAAGCAGGTGCTACAAAAGAAATAGGAACACCGCTTGCTAAGAATAGTACAGCAGGGACGAAGGAGAGTATAGCTATGTATAAAAGTGTAGCCGATAACAAAGGATTTTATATAGCTAGATTTGAAGCAGGAATTAGTGGAACAACGGATAATGCTTCATTAGCAACCAAAACAGCAACAGATGGAAGTGTCAAACCACTATCTCAAAAAGGAGTAGGCGTATGGAATGATATTGCTTGGGGAGGAACCACTGCAGTAGAAGCAACAGATGGCATGCAAGGGAATGATAATGCCGATGGAGCAGTAAAGGTTGCTAGAAGTATGTATACAAAAAGTGATACTTGCGGAGCAACGAGTACCTTATGTTATGGAGTCCAATGGGATGCTGTTATGAATTTTATAGACTCGAATTATGAAAAGGCAGATGGAACATTAAAAAGTTTTGTAGCCAATAGTACAGGCGGGTGGTATTCAGATGTATCTGGAAATAAGGTAACTACCACTGGTTATCATGCTGTAAAGAATATTTATGACTTAGGAGGAAACGTAAGAGAATGGACAATGGAAGCGTACTATACGAATGGTCGTGTTTTCCGTCGGAGGCTATTACTACAATTCTGCGTCTGGCGGTCCGGCATCTAATCGTTATTACTATACGCCAGACAATCGCATAGCTTTAAACGGTTTTCGCATGGCTTTATATTTGTAACCCTGTTCCCCTAAGAGTAAAGAACTAAGAGAGGAATCGAAATTTTAGATAGCAAAAGAACATGAAAAAGATACACAAACTTTCCATAGCGAATTTATACGCTATGGGGAAAAATTTTTTATTGACCAATAGGCAATAAAAAATTTTTATCAACTAGCGTTGACAGGCGCCCATCAACTAGCGTTGACAGGCGCTATTATTATGCCCAAAAATTTTAAAAGTAGAAAAGTTAATAAAGTATTGGAAAGGAAAAAAGGAAAATGAGTTTTAGTACCATGTTAGAAATATTACAAGAAAGGAATGCAGAAAAAATTGTCCTTATAAAATTAGGAGCTTTTTATATAGCAACAGGAAGAGATGCCATATTATTACATACAAAATTAGGACTAAAGTGTACTTGCTTTAAAGAAAATATTTGTAAAGTAGGGATACCAGTTAAATCTATAGAAAAGTATATAGAAAAATTAGAAAAAATAAAATATGCTTATATAGTCTATGCATATGACAAAGAAAATAGGCAATTAGAAAAGAAGTATTATGCGGAGGGAAGAAAAAATAAAATAATCAATAGAAATTGTAATTGTTTAGATTGTAAAGGAATGGAAAATTATAAAGATGACCCTTATATGCTAGCTATAACTAAATTATTAAAAGATGAGGAAAATAAGAAATGATAGAAGAAAAGGAAATGGAAAATAAACAACTGATATTAATACCAAAAGTGGAGGAGTATATAGAGTACATGTTAAATATAATAGTAAAACTTCCTAGGACAGAGAAATTTAGTATAGGAAGCGAATATAAACTAAGCATGTACCAAATGTTAAAAAGTCTTCTGTATTTAAATAAAATGAATAGAACACAAAGAAAAGAAGAAAGTTTACATGTAATAAATAAAATAGATACAGATTTAAATTGTCAAAGAATTTATTTAAGAATAATGAAAAAACAAAAATGGATAGATATTAAAAAGTTTGATATAATTATGCAAAAAATATATGAAATGGGAAAGATAATAGGAGGGTTAACAAAATTTTATGCCAAGAACAATTAGAAATCAGTTTGATAGGAAGCTAACGTATCATCAATTAATGAAGGCACACCTACTAAGTAAAAAAGGAAAAGGCTATAGGAAAGAAGTTATTCTATTTAATTTAAAACAAGAAGAATATATTACTTGGTTATTAGAACAATTAAAAAATAGAACTTATCAACATGGAGGGTATACTACTTTTTATGTAACAGAACCAAAACTAAGAAAAATAGAAAAGAGTAGATATATTGATAGAATTGTGCATAGGTGGATAGTTGATAATTTTTTAATACCATATTTTATACCTACTTTTATTTCAAGTAGTTATGCTTGTCTAAAAAATAAAGGAATGCATAAAGCCTGCTTGGATGTACAAAAGGCCATGTTACACTGCAAAAGAATATGGGAGAATTATTATATTTTGAAAATGGATATAAGAAAATACTTTGATAATATAGATAAAGATATTTTGTATACTCTTTTAAAAAAGAAAATAAAAGAAGATAAATTATTATGGTTATTACAGACAGTGATTTATTCAAACAATTCAAAAAATTTGCAAGAAGAGAGTCATTATTCCAAAAAAGGACTTCCGATAGGAAATTATACTTCACAGATATTTGCTAATATTTATCTAAATGAACTTGACCAATATGCAAAACATAAATTGCATTGTAAGTATTATTTTAGGTATCTTGATGACACTGTCATTTTCTTAAAAACAAAAGAAGAAGCAAAAGCCGTATTAGAGAAAATTAAGTGTTTTTTAAGAGAAAATCTGAAGTTGGAACTAAATCAAAAAACACAAATATTTAAAAGTATACAAGGTGTCAATTTTTGTGGATATAAAATAAAAGAGTATAGATTAAAAATACGAGATAAAGGAAAAAGAAGGTTAAAGAAGAAAGTGATAATATTAACAAGACAAGTGCAACAAGGAAATGCAACAAGTAAAGAGGCTTACCAATATTTGTGTGGACATTTGGGATATATAAAGATAGCTGATACTTATCAATTAGAAAAAAAACTATTTTCTAATTGATATAAAATGGGGATAGATTAAAAAGCGTACAATACGAATAATCGTGTTAACCGTCGGAGGCAATTACAACAATTCTGCGTCTAACAATCCGGCATCTAATCGTAATAACAATACGCCAGACAATCGCAATAGCAATAAACGGTTTTCGCATGGCTCTAATAGAATTCTAGATAATATATTTTAAGGAATATATTCAATGAAATATTAGATATTAAAGGAATCTATTCCCTCCTAATTTAGGTAAAAAAGAACCAATAAAGAATATGTTAGTAAACTTATAAAGTGGAATTTATGTTCTTTATGCAATTAAAAAAGGAGAGTGTAAGAAGATGAATAAGGTCTTTTTAATGGGAAAAATAATAAGTGATATACAATTCAAATTTATTATAAAAGCGAAGGATAAAGCTGTGATTGATTTTAAAGTATTAACAATACAAGATAGACAAATTATTTCAGTGAAAGCTTATAATAAAATGGCAGATGTTATCTATCAAAAATTAGAAATAAATAATGGGATAATAATTTGTGGTTATTTAAAAGAAGATAAAGTTATCATAGATACTTGTTATAAAATATCTGTGTGAAAAATATAGAAATGATATAAGCTAGAAAAAAATAAAGGTAATATAGGAGACAAGTATATGCAGTGTTTGAATTTTATAGATTTTTAATAGTAAAAAATAAACAAAAAGGGGAGACATTGTGTAAATACAATATCTCCTTATTTATTATTGTTCTTGTAAAATTAAAGTAACTTCTTTTTCAGAACCATTACGATTAATCTTTAATTTCATTTCATCACCAATTTGATGATTGTTCTTAATTTCATTTAGTTCATCCATTGTTGTTATTTTCTTACCATCTGCTTCAATAATAACATCACCAATTTTTAGACCTGCTATTAGCTTTAGCTGTTTCTTCGTCTAAATCTCTACCACTAATACCAATATAAGGTCTTTTTACTTTTTGATATTGAACAAGTTGCTCATAAATTGGTTTTGCAGAATTGATAGGAATAGCAAATCCCATACCTTCAACACCTGTTCCAGAGGCTTTCAAAGTATTTATGCCGATTACTTGACCATCAGCATTTACTAAGGCACCACCACTGTTACCAGCATTAATAGCAGCATCTGTCTGAATTAAATTGAAAGTAACACCATCAGAAGTGATTTTTCTATTAAGGGCACTAATCATACCAGCAGAAACACTACTTTGCATACCTAAAGGATTACCAATGGCCATAGCAAATTCTCCGACCTTTACATTATCAGAATCTCCTAATTCAGCAGCAGTTAGCCCAGTCTTATCAATTTTAATAACAGCTAAATCGGTTTGCTCATCTGTTCCAATAATAGTACCTTCATAAGGCGTTTCATCATTATATAAAAAGACAGTAACTTTGTTAGCTTTTCCTACTTCATAATAAGAAGAGGAAGAAGAACTACTGGTAGAATTAACAATATGATTATTGGTTAGAATATAGCCATCTTCTGTAATGATAATACCAGAACCTTCTGCTTTAGAGGTACCAGATAAACCTTTATAGTAGATAGAAGATACAGAGTACTCTACAGTAATTCCCACAATAGAAGGACGTACTTTTTCTGCAACAGAGATACCTGTATCAGAGTAATTAGCAAGGGAAACCAAATTGGTACTACTAGGGTTATTAGAGTTTTGTGTAGAAACACTACTATGATTATTGTTGGTAGTATTTTGTGTTCCTAAAAGGCTCTGACGAATACTAGGAACGCCAAAGCAAGTGCCAATAACAACTGCTGTTCCTAAAATACCACTAAAAAAAGGTAAGACTACATTTCTTCCAAAATGGGAACTTTCTTTTTGAGTATCAGAACCAATACTTTTAACGGCGGTATAGGTACTTCCCGTATTCGATTTTTCTTCTTTTTTGGGTACAACTTCTCCTTCTATGATTTTTTTACTTTCGTTTGTGTTATTCTTATTTTCTTCCATATTTAATCTCATTCCTTCCTTGCCTTCGTTGACGCTACGTCTTCGGAAGGCACAAATCTTTATTAAAAATCCCTAATTTGATTTTGTTACCATAATTTGTTATAATATTTGTAGATGTATAGATAGACTGAAGAGCACGTCAGGGTGAGTGGCGAATAATTACCACTTTTGTAATTATATCCCGTATATTTATATGTGACGTGTACCTTTTAAGCACAAATGAGTGCAACATATCCTACTTAAATGCAGGTGGAGTGCGTAACCTTAACTTTGTATTTAACAAAGTCCGTTAATCTAGCTAGGTACACATAGTAAATGTCTATACATCTTATAATATAAGCCTTTCAAGGTCTTTTTTTAAAAAATTTATATCAAGACCTTTATTAATTGTATCTTAAACCCTATTTTATTTTTCAACCTTCCACCTTTATCTTATAAATTTAGGTTTTTAAAAAGGAACCTATAAACCTGTATGTAACCATTGTGTTTCTGACTAGAAGTATATCCTTAAATTGTTCTTATCATACAACGGTATTGTGAAATTTGTGTGAAAAGAATTTGTAGTATTCTTGATTTTATATAATAAGAACGATATAATGATACTACTAAATAAAAGAAAAGAGGATACAAAATATGAAAAACGAAAAAGGAATGACCTATATCATGCTTTTAATTGTGATAGTACTCATTATCTTAGTCATAGTAGGGGTCACCTATTTTGTACAAAAGAAATATCAAGAAGAATCGGTAGAAGATATTAGAACAGATATGCTTCTTATTCAAGGAAAAATTAAAGTATTAGCAGAAAAAAACACTGCAAAAAAAGAAGATGCCACTTTGCAAGGACGAAAGGTAAGTGATAATAAAGAAGATGAAAAGATAAAAATTTTACTAGAAAAACAAGTGATTACAGAGCAAGAAGAACATTTTGCAGACTATTATATTTTAGAAGAACAGCAATTAAAAGATATGGGGCTAGAAAATATAAAAATAAAAGATGACAATTATTTTATTGTCAATTATAAAACCGATGAAGTCATTACTACTAAACCAATAAAAATCAATCATGAAGAATATTATAAATTATCACAATTAAAAGAAATACCAAAAAAGTCAAACCAACCACAAAATGGGGAAGTATCTAATGAACAAACACAAAATGTAGAAGAATAGGAAAAAGAAATGAAAGAAAAAGAAGAAGTAAGGTTACAAGAATTAAAACAAATAGAAAATGACTTATATAAGCAAGGAATACAAGCAATTTGTGGCATTGATGAAGCAGGAAGAGGACCTTTGGCAGGCCCAGTAGTAGTCGCAGCCGTAATTATGCCAAAAGATTCTATGATAGAAGGTGTGAATGATTCTAAAAAAGTTTCTGAAAAAAAGAGAGAAGCTTTATATGATACTATTCTAGAAGAAGCCATTAGCTATGGTGTTGGCATTATTAGTCAGCAAGAAATTGATGAAATCAATATTCTAAATGCAACTAAAAAAGGACTAACCACTGCTATTAGACAATTACAAACAAGGCCAGATAGAATTATAGTAGATGCTTTAAATAAAATAGACACTTGTGGAATTCCCTATACTTCTATTATTAAAGGAGATGCTAAATGCTACTCGATTGCAGCTGCCTCTATTATAGCAAAAGTAACTAGGGATAGAATTATGAGACAATGGGATGAAATTTACCCACAATATGGTTTTGCAAAACATAAAGGGTATGGTACAAAAGCTCATATGGATGCGATTAAAGCTTATGGTATTTGCCCCATCCATAGAATGAGCTTTACTAAAAATATAGTGTAAAGATAGCAAGGGAAAAATAGGAAGACTAGCGACGATAACCAATGACACTAATCCAGAATATAGTAAAATCTTCCATGGCTTATTTACTAAAGTTACATTGGATAAGTTATAGAAGCATGGCTATGCAAATTTTAACTGCAGATGTGATGCAAATGTTATTAGATTTTAAAGAAGAAACAGATATCATCCCAGAAATCGTGATTACAAAACAGGTACTTTATGTAAGATTTGAAACAGAAAATGTATTTGAAGGTAATTACTTTACTGGCGAATCAGAATATAATGCCATGAAAGAACATTATGATATTCTTAATTTTACACTTCGTTTAACAAAAAGATGTATACAAATAATGAATGAAACACAGATATAAAAGACAAAAAAATAGAAAAAAGATAGCATTTTCGTGTAAGGAGAGGTACAAATGAATATATTAGAAATTATTATAAAGAAAAGAAATAAACAAGAATTAACAAAAGAAGAAATAGAATATTTCGTACAATCCTACACAAAAGGAGCTATTGCAGACTATCAAGCTGCTGCATTTATTATGGCTGTATATTTAAATGGAATGACAAAACAAGAAATTACAGATTTAACGATGTCCATGGCCTATTCAGGAGATGTATTAGACTTATCTAGTTTAGGAAATGTGGTTGATAAACATAGTACAGGGGGAATCGGAGATAAGATAACCCTTATTTTAATGCCTATTATAGCTGCTTTAGGAATCCCAGTAGCCAAGATGTCTGGAAGAGGCTTAGGGGTTACAGGTGGTACCATAGATAAATTAGAGTCCATACCAGGTTATATGGTTAATTTACCAGAGGATAGATTTAAAAAGCAAGTAGAGCAGATAGGCCTTAGTTTAATAGGACAAACTCTAAATTTAGCACCAGCCGATAAAAAGATATATGCCTTAAGAGATGTGATAGGGTGCACCGATAGTATGCCACTAATTGCCTCTAGCATTATGAGTAAAAAAATAGCAGCAGGTGCTAATAAAATTGTATTAGAAGTAACTTGTGGTAATGGGGCTTTCATGAAAACAAAAGAAGAAGCGATGGCATTAGCCAATTGTATGAAAGCAATTGGAAAATTAGCTAATAAAGAAGTGGTTTGTGTCATTACCAATATGGAGGAACCACTGGGAAGTACAGTAGGAAATACCATAGAAGTGATAGAAGCGATAAAGGCCTTAAAGGAAAATAAGATGACAGAAGATATAAGACAAGTGATACAAACATTAGGGGCCTAAATGTTAAAATTAGCTGGTAAAGGAGAAAATATCTCCGAAAACAAAAAGAAAGTAGAAGAATGCATCTCTTCTGGGCAAGCTTACCAAAAAATGAAACAATGGATACAAGCACAAGAAGGAGATATTGGTTATATAGAAGATACAAATCGATTTGAAAAAGCAAAATATCAACAAGTTATTTATGCAAAACAAGCGGGATATATTTCTAAAATCGTAGCAGGAGAAATAGGAGAGGCAGCAAGACTTTTAGGTGCAGGAAGAAATAAAAAAGAAGATACCATTGATTATTTAGCAGGCATAGCATTACCGAAGAAAGTAGGCGATTTTGTAGAAAAAGGAGAATGCCTAGCAACGATATATACCAGCCGAGAAGAAACTTTAGAACAAGGTAGTTTAAAAATAGAACAAGCTATACAAATCGTATCAGAAAAAGTAAATCCGTTACCAACCATATTAGAAATTATAGAATAAAGGAAGAAAAAATGATAGAAGTAGAAAATTTAGTAAAAGTATATAAGACCTCTGTTAAAGACCACGGCATAGGAGGGTATTTAAAACATTTAATACATCCACAATATACAGAATTTAAAGCTGTGAAAGGAATTAGTTTTACCGTACAAGAGGGAGAATTAGTTGGATATATAGGAGAAAATGGAGCTGGAAAATCAACAACTATCAAAATGTTAACAGGTTTATTAACACCCACTTCTGGAAAGATTTTAGTAAACGGAATTGTTCCTAATGAAAAACGTTTAGAAAATAATCAACAAATTGGAGCCGTATTTGGACAAAAAACACAGCTATGGTGGGATTTACCAGTCATAGAATCTTTCCGTTTGATTAAAAAAATGTACCAAATTCCAGAAAATGAATACAGAAAAAATTTGAGGGATTTTTCTAAGATATTAGAATTAGAAGATTTATTAGAAAAACCAGTAAAAAATTTAAGCCTTGGTCAAAAGATGAAGTGTGAAATAGCAGCTACCTTTTTACACAATCCTAAAATTGTGTATTTAGATGAGCCAACCATAGGCTTGGACATATTAGTAAAAGAAAAAATTAGAACCTTTATTAAAAATGTCAATAAAGAAAAGCATACGACAGTAATTTTAACAACCCATGATTTAAAAGATATTGAAGAAGTGTGTAATCGTATTATTCTAATTGATAAAGGAAGCCTTATTTATGATGGAGATAAAGAAATCTTTAAACAGACTTATGGAAAAGATGTTTTAGTAGATTTTACAATTGCAGATAAAAATGCCATTATTGCAAGCCAAACAGAGGAAGAGCCTTTTGAAGTAATAGAAGAGACGCAAAATAGTGTTAAAATCAGATTTAATCATGAAAAAAGAACCATTATGGATATTGTTGCGATGTTAGAACGATATTGTAAAATTTGTGATATGCATATCCAAGAACAAGGATTAGAAGAAATTTTAAAGCAAATTTATAGAGGAGAAATGATATGTTAGCATCTTTATGTAGAATAGCGCATTTATATCTAAAAGAATATTTACAATACAAGTCTAATTTTTTTCTATTTACGTTTAACCGTATTATAGAAGTAGCTGTTTATATTTTTGTTTGGTTTGCAATTTATGCACAAACAGGACAAATAGAAGGCTTTACCATAAATGAGATGGCCACCTACTATATTTTAGTAGTATCGCTCGTACCTCTTTCTTTATGGGGAATTAATGAAGATATTGCTTACTCTATACGAAAAGGAAATATTGCTAGAGAATTGTTAAACCCCATTTCTTATTTTCAATATTATTTTGGAACATTTATAGGAGAAATGACATTTGGGATTATGGTGGCAATAGCTACATTTTTAATTTGCAGTATTTTTTGGACAGTTGTATTACCAGCCAACATAGGAAATGTCTTCCTTTTTATACTGATGTTACTATTCAATATGCCAATAGCTTTTTTTATACAAATGATAATTGGAACTTGTGGTTTTTATACCAATGCTATTTGGGGTATGCAGATTTTAAGAAAATCGGTCATTTCTATATTTTCTGGCCTTATTGCACCACTTAGTATGTTCCCGCTATGGTTTCAAAACATTGCCAATATACTACCATTCAAAGAATTTATATATACGCCCATTAATGTCTATTTAGGAAGAATTGGTGGTATAGAGATATTATGGGTAATTGGAAAACAGTTAATTTGGATAGGGATTTTATATGGTATTGCAAGATGTTTCTTTAACCATAGTGTAAAAAAGATAACCATTCATGGAGGGTAGAAAGAGAAGATGGAAACAATCAAGAAAAATGTAAGTATTTATGGCTCTATGCTAATGGCTTCCTTAAAAAGTATGATGGAATATCGAGTGGATTTTATAGTAGGAATGCTATCACAGATGATTACACAAGTGGTAGAATTAATCTTTATCTGGATTATTTTTCAAAATACACCGAGTTTAGCGGGTTGGAATATGGAACAATTACTACTATTATATGGAATAACAATGTTAAGCCTTGCTTTTACAGATTTTTTCTTTGATAGTATTTATGATATAGGTCCTAAATATATAAAAGATGGTGATTTTGATAAAATCCTATTAAGACCAGTACATCCATTATTATCGATTATAGGAGATTCGAAGGCTTTTACAGCAGTAGGTTATTTACTATTAGGCATTATCCTAACCATTAGTATGTTAGTAAAATTACAAATTCCTATTACAATCATGTTAATTTTGAAAATTTTATTTTTTGGTATGATAGGTGCCCTTATGGTAGGCGCTATTATGGTTATTTTTAGTATTACTTCTTTTTATACCTATAAATCCAATGAAATTATTTGGTCCGTATTTAAAATGTATACATTTGCACAATATCCAATAACCATTTATAATACATTCCTTCGAATTTTAATCACCTGTATCTTACCATTTGCGTTTATTGCCTATTATCCAGCATTAAATTATTTACAAATGGAACAAGGG
The DNA here is from genome assembly GCA_958417695.1 of uncultured Clostridiaceae bacterium. Lineage (GTDB taxonomy): Bacteria > Bacillota > Clostridia > TANB77 > CAG-508 > UMGS1663. Next base: position 13,177 of record CATZDQ010000014.1, read on the forward strand.
TGGGTAATATATATAGCGCCTATGGTTGTTATTATCTTTTGGATAATAGCTGTTAAAATTTGGAATGCAGCACTTAGAAAATATAGAAGTACAGGAAGTTAAATAATAAAAATCTCAAAAGGAGACAAGAAGATGGAACTAAAAGAAGCTATAGAAAATAGAAGAAGTATTCGTAAATTTGACCAAACAAAATTAGAAAAGCACATAATAGAAGAAATGATTTATGATGGAACTTTAGCACCTTCTGCTAAGAATAGACAACCATGGAAGTTTATAGTGATACAAAATGAACAAATCAAAAATAGTATTGTAGAAGAAATGATGAAAGAAGTAGAAAATAGAATTCATATGGGAAAAAATAAAGTGAGTATAGAAGAGACGGCAAAAGCTATGAAACAAGCACCTTGCCTAGTGATGATTTTTAATATAGAACCTCACAATTGTATTTCTGACATACAATCTATTGGCGCTTGTATAGAAAATATGTGTTTATCTGCAACGGATAAAGGGCTAGGCAGTTTATGGATAAATGATATTTATGCAATAGAAGATAAATTAAAAAATTTATTACATCAAGAAGAACACCAATTAGTAGCGGGTTTAGCATTAGGCTATAGTCTACAAAGTCCAAAACCAAGACCTAGAAAAAGCATAGAAGAAGTAATGGAGATAATTGAATGAAAATAGAAATAGCACAAGTAAAAGATGTCCCTATGGTGATGGACTTAATAAAACAAAGGTGTGAGTGGTTTCAAAAAGAGAAAATAGACCAATGGGAAGATGATTACCTAGCAATTTTTGATATACAATATTTTGAAGAACAAGCTTCTAAAAAACAGGTATACCTAGTAACACAAGAAGAAAAGGTATGCGGTGCTTTTGTATTAAAGCAAGAAGAGGAAGAATATTGGAAAGATAAAGAGAAGAAAAAGGCTTTATATGTTTACCATTTGGTGACAAAAGTCGGTTATGCAGGAATAGGAAAACAAATATTAGAACAAATAGAAGAACTTGCAAGAGAAAAACAAATTACTTATATACGCTTAGATTGTATGCAAAATAATAAAAAATTAAATGCCTATTATGAGCAGTATGGATTTAAATGTTGCGGAGAAGGAAAAGAAGAGGGATATGCGTATCGTTTATGGGAAAAGAAAGTAGGAGATGAAAAAATGGATACAGGAAATCAAAATAAACAAGAGAAAATAAAAAATTGGTATAAACAAACAAGTTGTTTTACAGATTTAGGAGCGTATAAAGAATTTGCTAAAAATTTGCCAGAAGATATGAGAGAACTTTGCCTATTACAAAGACATCAAATTATACATCCTTTTGTATTCTATGATAAAAATATCAGAAAACAAAAACATGCCTATTGGGGAGATATGACTAAAGTTCCAACTACTATGCTAAATTATGAAGATGACATTTTTCCAACAGCACAGGGAATATTAGCAGAGTTACTAAGAAGAGATAGTCATTATACACATCAAAGAAGTGCAGAAAATAAAGTACATGTAACTTGTAGAGGACAAGCCATTTTATTAGCTAGTATTTTGAAAGCAAAAGGAATACCAGCTAGAGCAAGAAGCGGTTTTGCATTTTATGTGACAGAAGATAATACAGCAGGAGACCACTGGATTACAGAATATTATGATGAAAAAGAAAAAAGATGGATATTAGTAGATGCGGATATGCATGATACAGAAAAAATTACTTTCAATTTATGTGATATGCCAAGAGAAGCTTTTTTGTTTGGAGCACAAGCTTATTTAGGATTAAGAAATGGAGCATATCAAGAAGGACAAATTTATTACGCTTCTGAACCTAAGACGTGGGGATTAAAAGCAGCACTGAGAGCCTTATTTTATGATTTTCATGCTTTAATGAATGATGAGATTATTTTCTTACATGTTCCAGGCTATATAAAAGATAAAAACTTTGAATTAAGTCAGGAAGAATATGAAGAACTAGATGTATTAGCAAAATATATGTTAGAGCCAGAAAATTATTTTGAAGAATTACAACAGATATGGAATACACAAACTAAATTTAGAATCATGAGAGGGGCTTTAAATTAACAGTAAATCAAAAAAGGAAATAGGCTAGATTTTCTTTTTTTGT
>CATZDQ010000015.1 GCA_958417695.1 uncultured Clostridiaceae bacterium
CGCGGCACCGACGCCACGCGCCTCAACGTCACGATCAACGGCGTGCCGATGAACAACCCCGATTCGCACGCGATGTACTGGTACGACACGCCCGACCTGATCTCGGCCGTGGGAACGATGCAGGTGCAGCGCGGCGCCGGCATCTCGACCAACGGCACGGGAGCCTTCGGCGGAGCGGTCAACATGTCGACCGACGCCCTGCAAACCGAATTCAGCGGCGACGCGTCGCTCTCCTACGGCTCGTACAACACCAACAAGCAGGCCGTGCACATCTCCTCGGGCCTATCTACGTCTGCATTACTACTAGTACAACGTTTGGCTGTCTGGATTTTTCCACTTTCATCATAATAATTATCGGTTGTTCCAATTAAGAATTTAATATCAAATTTCTTATCTGCTTCATTTACTTTATAAGCATATCTGGGTATCCATACCCACATACTACCGTCTTCTGTCCTTGCATTTGCCCACTTTTTACTATTATAATCATACCAATCCGTTTCATCTATACTACTATCTCTTACTTCACCTTTACTACTTTCCGTTGGTTCTATAAATTTAATAGCTTTCATTCCTGTTGTTAAACTTGGTTTATTAACTCCTTTTTCTACTATATAGGTTTGTCCCAATGCTTCATCAATCTGTTGCTCTAGACCAGCAAGTCCTCCCAGTTCTTCCTTTTGACTTTTATCCGTTTCTTCTTTTGCTCTTTGTGCCTGTGTAATAATACCGTTTTCACCAACTAATGCATTAATGGCTACTCCTGCTAGAATAATTAACACAATTATAGTAATGACCAATGCAATCAAAGTAACACCCTTTTGTTTTCTGTTTTTTTTCATAGTATTTCTCCTTCTCTTTTTCTTATGTTTTCCATTTTTTCAATCTTTATACTTGTATTTTATATTACCATTTGGTTAATGTCAATAATAAAATATTCTATTATTTTATTATAATTACTATCTTATATCATTTTTAGCCTTCTAATCTTTTTATTTGTTTTCTAGTTTTCATAATGTAATGTATTCTGTACTTTTTTAATATTTCACATAACGTTTTTATTAAAGTTATACTTTATACACATCTCATATGCCACCCACTATATTTTAATAAATTTTACCTGTTTATTATCTATTGCTTTTTTAACAATATCTTTTCTGTTAAATATTACCCTAAGTACATTCTATGTCTTAGCATACTTCTTCACTTTTGTGGAAATACTACTATTAGTAATAATTTATTAATTTATGTTTACTTTTTAGTTTCTGTAAAAGTAACCTACTTAATGCTATATTCTAGAAGAATTCCAAGGCAAAGAAGGAGGATATTATGGCAATTGATTATAATGTAATTGGAGAAAGATTAAAAAAAGCCAGAAAAGCAAAAAAGTTAACACAAGAAGATTTAGCAGAAAAGCTAGATGTTTCTATCGCTTTTTTAAGCAGAATTGAAAGAGGCAGTTCTCAAGTCAACTTAAAAAGGCTAACACAAATCTGTGAAATCCTAGAAATATCAGAAGGAGATATTCTAAATGGTGTTTCTAGCAAATCTAACAAATACCTAGATGCTGAATTCTCAGATTTATTAAAAAACTGTTCTTCAGAAAAACAAAAGCTAATTTATGATGTAGCAAAAGTCATCGCAGAAAATAAAAATTAAAAAAGGAAATAGAGGTAATCAAGTTAAATTCACATTTAGATTGATTACCTTTATTTCATCTATATAGGAAACAATATTGTTTATCTACCCTTATCCTATGTCTACTTTTCACATTTGGTGATAATTTTATTGTCTTTATTTTTTAAACAATATACCAAATTTTATTATCTGGAAAATATTGTTCCATCAAAGCACGCATAAACTCTTCTGCTTCTTGTTTGACTTCTTTTTGGTACCTATATTTTCCTCTACCACTTCCTGTCATTTTCTCTTTATCATATAAATTTATTTTATCTGGAAAAGCCTCTTCATTAATCTTACGATGTACATAACTATATGTCATAAAAATAATCTCAAAGAAAGCCTCCTTTTTTACAGCCTCACTTAAATGCTCTGCTAAGTAAGCTATTAGTTCTGTATATAAACGTTTCCAGTCCTCTACTAGAATTACCGGTGCTACCAAAATACCGACTGGATAACCAGCCTCTTTTAATCGATTAATTGCTTCTACTCTTTGTTTTAAAGGAGAAGTACCTATCTCTACCTTTTGTATAATCTCCTGTGGATTAACACTCATACGTACGATTGTCTTTTGTTCATGCTTTAAAGGTAATAAACTATCCACCATTGAAAACTTCGTTGGAAAAGTTAGTTTTCCCTTTCCCTCACATCTTCTAGCAAATTCTTCAATGGTCCATTCTAAATTACCAGTAATGGTATTTTCTAATACCAAATCACTATTACTACCTATTTCAAAAGTCAGCTCTTCTGGGCTTTCCCTTGACACCTTCAAAATTTTATCCAACATCTGCTCACGATTTACAAACAAACGTAAATAAGCACATTTATTATAATTGCAAACCAGATAACAATATAAACACATAGCAATACATCCAGAAGAAGTATACGGTACCAAGTAATCAGAAACCTTTTCATTTGGTACAAATTTATGTGTTTTTCGAACACCAATAATTAAATTTTGTTTCATACTAGGAAACTCTACATTTTCCTTTTTTCGCATTTGTTCAATATTATTATGACTTTCTATTATGGTACAAGGAATTTGCTTTTCTCTATATCGCGCTAATAACTCTTTTCCTAAAGGGTATTGCTCTACTTCTTTCTCATAAAAAACTTCTCTTGGTAAAAACATAGTTTTCATCCTCCTATGTATGTATTTTCTACCAAAAGAAGTTTTCTATACAACTTTTTCTATTTTTGCTTATATATTTTTCACATGCACTTCTTGTGTTCTATATGCTAATTTTACTTCATTTTCTTCTAAAATTTGCATTAATAACAAATTGATTTCTTGTTTCCATGATAAATACTCGTTATAAGCCGTTACCTTGGTATATACATAAATGGAAATTTGCATGCTATCTTGCAAAATTTCTGTAAAATGTACTTCTACCGAATTGGGTATCACTTGTGGCATTTTCTCTAAAAAATCTTTCATTTGCTTAGTTAAGTTTTCTATCGTCTGCATAGATGTCTGTAAAGTTAAATACAATTCTGTAGCATAACGACGTTTTTCAATACGATTCCAATTTATAATACTTTCTGTTGTTAATACTTGATTCGGTACCGTTAGTACACTATTATTTAATAAACGAATTCTTGTACTTCGAAAGCTCATATCTTCAACCGTTCCTTCTTGATTTTGGAACTGCACATAATCACCAATAGCAAATGGTTTATCTAGGAATATAATCATGCCAGCAAACATACTCTTTGCAATATCTTGTACAGCTAAGGCTATGACCACACTCCCTAGTCCTAAACCTGCAATGACACCATTTAAATCATAGCCTAACTCTGCTATTATCATAAATAAAGCAAGCGTATATGCAATTACACTAACAACCTTGCTTAAAAATTTCAAAATATGGTCATTACCTTTTAATTTTTCATTTTCCTTTAACTTCTCAAATAAATAAGAACCTGGTTTAAAAATACGTGCAAAGCCATTAGCAATTAATAAAATCGTGATGATTTTAAACAACTTCGTTGCTAAAGCCACTACACTATCTGGTAATTTTAATACTAGAATAGCAATATATACGCCAATACAAGTTACTAGCCATTTCAAAGGCTTATAAAAAGAATTTCCCTTTATCTTTTTAATATCTTTTTCTTTCATATAAAATAACTTTAAAACAATAAAAGCAATCAAAGGACTTAACACGCTAGCTGCTATAATCATACCAATAGCAATCACAATATGCATCATAGAGTCCACATTGATTTGTAAATACCAGTTTGTAAGGTCTGTTATGATTTGATTCATACTTCTTCTCCTTCTTTTTCTATAGATTTTTCCTCATCACTTTCTCCCATTTTTCCTTTTATTAAATTCATAAATAAAATTAAATAAGAAATCGAAATACAAAATCCAGCAATGACGTCACTTGCATAATGCACCCCTAAGTAAATTCTACTAAGTCCAATAGCTGTAATAATAAAACTAATGACTATCATACTACTCCACTTTAAATAGGGATTTTTTACTTTTTTAAAAATAAGATACACAAAAAAACCATAAAAAGCCATACTGACCATAGAATGTCCAGATGGAAAACTATAGCCACTTTCTTCTACTAGTCGGAATCCCTCTGGTCTAGGTCTAGCTACAATATTTTTCAACAATTGGTTACTTAAAAAGATAACTACTAAATTAATAAAAATATAATTTCCCCAACGTTTCTTCCTAAATAAAACCGTTAATATGACACACAATGGTACAATTACGTAAGCAGAGCCGAAGATAAGTAATGATTTTAGCAAAAGTTGTCATAGGTGCAGACATCACTTTCGCAATATAATGATATATGCCATTATCAAAAACATGAATTTCATTTTGTAATAAATTTTCTACAATCTCTAGTATAATAATGGTACAAATTGCCAAGATTATCCATTTTATATTCTTTTTTATATTCTTTAGAATATGATTTTCTATCTTCTGTTTATTTCCTTTCATTGCATTCTCCTCTTATATTGTAAAATATGGTAAATACATTGTAACATTTCTAAAAATATTATATAATACTTTTGAAAGAATGAAAAGATTTTTTATTTATTTTGATGAAACGAGGCGATTTTTTGAAAACAATCAACGAAACCATGATGCAATACTTTGAATGGTACTTAAGACCAGAGGACGAATTATGGAACAAAGTAATTTCTGATTCTGCTTACCTAGCTACTACAGGTATTACTACTATTTGGCTACCACCTGCTTATAAGGGAAGTAGTGGTATATATGATGTAGGATATGGTGTTTATGATTTGTATGATTTAGGAGAATTTAATCAAAAAGGCAGTATTCGAACTAAATATGGTACAAAAGAAGAATATCTAAATGCTATTAAAGTTTTACAAGGTAATGGTATTAGCGTATTAGCAGATACTGTATTAAATCATAGATTAGGCGCTGATGGATTAGAAGATGTTATTGCTATTGAAGATAATCCATTTAATAGAACCCAAGACATTGGGGAACCTAGAACCATCCGTGCTTGGACAAAATATGAATTTCCTGGTAGAGGCAATACCTATTCTAATTTTAAATGGAACTGGACCCATTTCCATGGTGTTGATTGGGATGATTTAACACAAAAAAAATCTATTTTTAAATTTTATGGAAAACATTGGGACGATGAAGTAGATAAAGAAAATGGTAACTTTGATTACCTGATGGGAGCAGATGTAGATGTTAACAACGTAGATGTTGTTAATGAACTATTACGATGGGCTAAATGGTATTTAGATACTACCCATATAGATGGTTTCCGCATGGATGCCGTTAAACATATTCGTGCACCATTTTTTAAAGACTTTATTACTACTCTAAGAAAAGAAACTGGAAAAAAGTTATATACCGTTGGAGAATATTGGAGTGCTAACTTAGAATCTCTTACAAACTACATCAAAGAAACCAATGGCGTTATGTCCTTATTTGATGTACCTTTACATTATAACTTCTTCAATGCTTCTAATAGTAATGGTTTTTACGATATGCGTACCATTTTAGATGGTTCTTTAGTAAAATCTAATCCTGAAAAGGCAGTTACCTTTGTAGATAATCATGATACAGAACCAGGACAAGCTTTAGAATCCTGGGTGCAAGATTGGTTTAAACCTCTTGCTTATGCTATCATTTTACTTCGTGAAGCAGGCTTACCTTGTGTATTTTATGGCAATTATTATGGTATTGCTGAAAAACAAATTCCACCTATGAAAAAAATACTAGAACGATTCATGCTTGCTAGAAAATTCTTCGCTTATGGCCCACAAGAAGATTATTTTGATGATGCCAATATTATTGGTTGGGTTAGAAAAGGAGACTATGAGCATCCCGATTCTGGTATGGCTGTCATATTGTCAGATGGAAATGGCGGTTGTAAAATGATGAATGTTGGTACGCGTTTAGCTGGCTGCACTTTATATGACTATACTGGAAATATTCAAGAGCCTGTCTATGTCGACCAAGAAGGTAATGGCATTTTCTACACCAATGGTGGTAGTGTCTCTGTTTGGGTAAAAAAAGAAAATCGATATGAATCTTAAAAGGAAAAGAAGTCTTACTCTACTTTAAAGTAAGACTTCTTCTTTTTTTATCCATTTCTTTGAAAAACCTAATTTTTTCAATCCTTCTTTTATGTATGTATTTCTCATACTATATCTCCAAATATCTCCTGACAAATAATTTTCTATCATAATCATAGAGATTCCTTTGTCAATTCCTATGTATTCTTCTGCATACCATGGCTTTTTCCCCTCTAAATTATAACCATCTTTAAAGCCATATTTTCCCCATAATTTTGGAAAATGTTGATACCAATATTCCATACATTTTAGACTTTCCTTTGGTGTAAAAACAATTGAACCAATCGCACCACAAGGGCCTACTGTTCCATCATTTTCCACTTCTAAATTAGAATCACAAGGCTCTGCTCCAAGCCCTACACAATAACCTTTTGGACCTATGCACGCTGTTAATCCCCAACTATTTTCATGAAACGTTTTATATTTCTCTTTATGATTGATACAATACTCTCGGTTGGCTTTAGTTGCTTTAATAGAGTTCTCAAACCAGTCAATTTGTTCTTCATCTTGCAATTTTTTAAAATCTATCCATGCATGGGAAAATTGATAAGTAAATAAAGTTCCACAATAAGTATAAATGATATCTTTTTGACTTCCATAACTTTTAGTCTTTTTTGGCAATTGTGTATACATACTTTTTTCTACAGGAAAAGTAGGAGAAGCTACGCTTAAAACATATAACATTAACTGTTCTGCATACATATCCCATTTACCACTAAAACCATTTTCGGGTGTATACCCCATATAAAATTGATTAACTGCTTTGTTCGTATACCACTGCCAATTCATTCTTTTATATAAAGTCTCTGCTTTTTGTTTTACTTCTCCACCAAAGAATTCGCCTGCTGTTAAAGCTCCACAAATAAAAATACCTGTATCGATAATGGATATCTCACAATTCCATACTCTTTTGCCAGTTTCTATATGTACAAAATGATAATAGAATCCATTTTTACCTTCTACATGATGAAGAAAAGTATCTAACATTCCATTTACTTTCTCATAGGCTTCTCGTCTAGAAATCCAATGACGCTTTACACCAATCATCAGGGCCCCTAAACCATAACCACAAGAAGCAATACTTGCCACTTCTTTAGCCATAGGTGCCTTATCTCTTATTAATCCAAACCCTTTACTTTCCTTATTCCAATTGGCTTCCTTTAAAAAGAATAAATAACTTTTTTTTAACTCTTTTTCTAATAATCTTTTTCCCTTGCATGGCAATCTTCTCATAGTCCACCTCTTAGATTTATTATACAAATTCTATAAGGTATTTTCAATGGAAGTTCTTGCCATTTAAATTCTTCTATTCTTCCTTATACTATTTTAAGATATAGGCTGTTTGTTCACTTGCTCCATCGCCACTACTTATTTGGATATCCGATTTTAAAGAAAAGCACACACGAATTCCATTAGTACGGATTCCACCAAATGTAATACCGCTACTATTAACATGACATAAATAATTATTACCTAAATAACCACTACTGTCGCAAAAACGTATGTCAAACGTACTATCCGTTGAACTCGCACCTACATAACGAGAAGCTAGCCAGTAATCTTCCCCTGTCCTTTTAATCCCTAAGACTTCCATTGTGTTATAATCTATTTTATAGTTGTTATCTATATCCTTACAACCTGTATCGTTACTTTCCCATTCTGTTGGTTTTGTATAATTACTCCATTCATTAAATGGTAATACTACTGTTTTATTTGTTTCTGCCTTCTTGTTTATAAAAACACCATTACTATTGGTTGGTACACTTCCTACACATCTAGCATCTACAGCATATTGGGAATTTACATATTTTTCTGCTTCTTTATTGAGCGTTGTTATTGCATCATTATAAGAGGCTTTTCCTGTTTTCCAGTCATTACCTCCCAAGGTTAATTCTTTTACATTCTTATCAGATATTATTTGCAAACCATATTCTGAGTTTGCCTCATATAATACCCTACAGATTATCACCCCATTTTCTCCTACACTAGTATCTCCTGTATGATATTTTACATAGTCTCCTGCTTTAAATTTGGCTATATCTGTATTCACATGGTTTTCTTCATTGACTATATTATTGATTTCTTCTTCAAGTGCATTTAATTTTTCATCACTCTCTACTTGTGCATTTAAAATTTCCCTCTTTGCTCTTTGCGCTTGTGTAATAATACCATTTTCTCCAATCAAAGCATTAATAGACACTCCTGCTAATATAATTAGTACTATGATGGTAATAACTAGTGCAATTAAAGTAATACCCTTTTGTTTACTGTTTTTTCTCATGATTTTCTTCCTTTTCTTTTCTTATGTTTTCCGTTTTTCTATTCTTATACTTTTATTACCATTTGGTTGTTGTCAATATTTTTATATTTTCTTTATATAGAATTCTTTTATATTTTCTCTTTTGTATTTTTTCTTTTCAATCCTTTTTATGTAGTCTTCTATTTACACTAAAAAGCATTTTTTCTAACTTTTCTTTTACTTTATACTTCTTTTCTATTGCACAAAAAGAAAAATGTTATATAACCAAAATTTAGTTATACAACATCCTTTTCTTTCATATTTCTTATTTTTCTATTTTTTAAATATTTATCTTACTATTATCTCTTTCTGGCAATACAAGCTTTTATTTTAATTCCTTGCTCTGTAAACATTTTTTCATGTTCTGTTTCTATATTTTCCCAAAAATCAACTTCTGCTGATAAATCTTCTGTTTTCTTTACTATTTCAAAACCCGCTTCTTCAAAATAATGTAAGCTATCTGTATATAAATTATCATCATCTGTTTTAAAATAAATTTCTCCATTATCTGCTAAAAATTGCTTATACTTCTCTAATTGTCTTGTATGTGTTAAACGCTTTTTATGGTGCTTTCCTCTTGGCCAAGGATTACAAAAGTGAATATAGATTCTTTGGATAGCATCTTCTTTTCCTAAAATCAACAAAATCCTCTCTATATCAAAACGAGTTAAATATACATTATCTACCTCTTGTTTTTGCTCAAAATAAGTCTGTTCTATCTTTCTTTTAGCTAATCCTAACATAGCATCTACCATATCAATAGCGATAAAGTTAACTAATTTATGTTTTACCGCCATTTGAGATATAAAACCACCTTTACCACAACCTAATTCTAAATAAATGGGATTTTCTGGATTTTTAAATAATGTTTTCCACTTGTTGAGCATATCTTGTGGATTATCTATATAAAAAAAACTAGCTTCCAACTCTTCTCTTGCCCATGGTTTAAAACGTATTCTCATGTTTTATATTTTCCTTTCTCTTTTTAGTATTAAATTCGTATCCATTGTTCCATCTTCTTGTTTTTCTTGAAAACTTACAATTGGTACAAATTCGTTTTTGCAATGCACCTTCATAGACGCCCTATTTTCTATATTCACACAAGCATAAATATCATAATCTATAAACTTTTTTGCAATATAGTTTACCACTGAACTAGCAATCCCCTTTTTCTCATGCCCTTTTTTGGTCGCCAATTGCCAAATATATACACATGGCGGTTGTACCTCTCCTATTCGTACACAATAACGTTCTTTTTCGCAAAAGTCACATCCCTCATAAAGCACAGCATACCCTAAAGCTTCTCCATTTTCTTCATAGACCACTTTCAACATATCACTACTAACAGCTTGATTATCTGTCAAATAATAACCATGATTCTCCTTGAAAATTTGCTTCAATTGTTCAGTATATACATTTTCTAAAATCATTTATTTCCTCTCCTCAAAAAACTTGTATTTACTATACCGTATTTTTCTCAAAAAAACAAGTCTCCTATGCATTCTTCCTTCCTCTTTTATCTTATCTCTTCTATCTTTGTATACTTAGATACATCTGGAAACGCTACTTCTTCTTTGGTTACCTTATCAAAATCATAATGATAAGTTGTATAATGAGCGTAATGGGTATGTGCATCTCCATAAACATTATCAAAAAAACGGCTTTCTAATAAACCAGTATCTTTGGAATAGGTATATTCATTAACCACCCATTCCTTTTCTTTTGCATAAATAACTGGTTCATATAAATTACAAGCTTTTAACACATTTGTCTTTTCATCTACATATCCTCTTTCTCCTACAAAATAAGATAATATATCCTCCCATTCTATTGTATCTTTTTGGATATCTTGTACCTTAACTGTTTTTTCCTCTGTATTTATGACATATTGTTTCTTATTGGCAATATCTATCATACCTATAAAATTTTGGTTCATAGGTACTAAAGCATCTTCTCTTTCATACCTTAGCATTTTATCCTTATACCAAATCTTCGTTTTTGTATGATTATAAAAAGAACGATTCTTAAAAAGCACTTCCTCTATTTCCATATACACATTACTAACTTGTTTATAACTTTGTAATTTACTAGTAATGGAATTTAAAATATACCATCTATATCCTGCTACACTTAAATATACAATCAATAACAGCATAAGCCCAATTCCTATTCCCCAAGCAAAAGCTCTCCCTATTTTCTTATGAAATTTCTTTAGGTAGTCTACTTCCTCTACCTGTGTTTGTGGTATATCTATTTCTTGTTGCATATGCTTTAAAGTATTTTGACAATTCTTACATTCTATCAAATGATTTTCTATCCATCTATTTGTCTGCTCAGAAGTTAGCTTTTCTAAATAATTGGGTAATAAATCTTTTATGATTTTACATATTTTCATATCCTTCATCCTTTCTTTTTTCTTGGTTAGACTTTAACTTTTCCTTAGCTCTATAAAAATTCACTCTTACGTAGTTCTCACTTTTATGAACAATCTCTGCAATCTGTTTAAAGCTTAAATCTGCTTGAATTCGTAAAAGTACGATTTCTCTAGTAGGTATATCTAACATTTGAATTTGCTCATATAGCCACTTTCTCTCTTCTGCTTCTATATAGGTTTCTTCTATTCCCTTCTCTTGTTGGCATCTTTCCAAACCTTCTAAATCTGCTACTTGTATACTGGTTTTCTTTTTTTGTTTTTTGCACTCTTTAAAATATAAGTTTCTTGCAATCTTACAAAGCCACACTTCTACTTTACACTCTCCTCGGAATTGAGCAATCTGTTTAATGGCTATGTAGAAGGTTTCTTGCACAAGTTCTTCTGCTAATTCTCTATCATGTGACAGATAATACAAATAGCGGAAAACTTGTTTAGCATATTTTTGGTATAATTCTTCCATTTTTTATTCCTTCCACCTCCTACTATAACTGAGTCCCTTTTTCTTCATTTGTTACACTTTTTTCTCTTTTTTCTTAAAAAAACAAAAAAACTTCCTATTATAGAAGTTTTTATTTTCTTTCTTTTATCAATTGACTTATATGCTGAACTACTTGTGTTTTATCTTCCTTTTCTATACTATAAATTTTACTACCATCTGGCATATCTCCTCTAAAATGCATTTTTAAAAGCTTTGTACAAATATTTTCACCATGCTTCGTACTAGCCTCTGCCATTATCTGATAAATTTCTATATTTTGTTCTTCTAATTTATCTAACAATTGTAAAACCGCTTTAAAAAATAACTTTAAAATACCTATCTGATTTCTATAAGCTGGATGAACAGAAATAGCGGATAGATACCAACCATAAGAACTGCCTACTTCATAAGCTTCTATCTGCTCATCTGTAAGCTTAGCTTCATCTATCGTATTTTTTATAATCCCCTCTATTACATTTCTTTTTAAAGGTAATATCGTACAACTACCTATAATTTGACTTTTCTCATTAATGATAGCTATACAAGTATCTGGATTTTTTCTATACCATTTCCATACTTCTTTAGCAGGCGTTATATTCTCTTTCGGAAAATAGTACTGTTCTATCTCTTCCATTTGTTCAAAATCTGATAAAGTTAATTCCTTTACTACTTTATATTTCTCCATATTTTCCCTCAACAATTCTTTGAAACGCTTTACTTTCCAAAACTTGTACTAGTTGTTTATTGGTCTGTATTGGCTCTTTTGTAATAATTCCACCTCTTGCTAAATCCTCTTTGGCATGAAAATCTGAACCAGAACTCAAAATCTTATTTGTTCTATTTCCATATGCCATTGCTTTTTCATTTCTAGATACCTCATTATAACAACCATTAAATACTTCTATGCCATCTATATCTTCTAATGGTGCTAACTGGATTTCATCACGAAAAGGATGTGCTTGTACTAATAAGCAACCTGCTTGCTCACACCATCTATGTAAATCTGCCAAAGAAGCATTATATATTTCTTCATGGTCATATAAAAAGCTTTCCTCTATTCCTAACGCCAAAAAATCACTATCCGTTTCTTGGTGTGTTATCTCACAACCTAATAATACGGTTATCCCATAAGCCTGTGCAACCTGTTTAGCTTGTCTATAACCCGTTAATACATAATCTATCTTTTCTTTCCAAGAAAGATTGCCCAATTTATCCATTTTACGCTTACTACAATGGTCCGTTATGACAATTGTATGATATCCTTCTTTTGCATACCACTCTATTATTTTCCTAGCTTCTATTTTTGCACAAGCGCTAGATTCTTTTGTATGACAGTGTAATTCTGTTTTATATATTCCCATAAATTTGTTCCATCCCTTTCTCTTTTTTTCTCATATAAACTAAGACATAGCAAAGTAACAATTGAAACACCATAAAAAATGCCGATAATCCCAAAATGGCAGTTACTCCATAAGGGTACATGATGCCAGCAAAAAACATACCCAAAGAAGTAGATAACATACCTATCATATAACGAAAATCTGTAAAAATCAATTGATAATCATTTGGCACACGATTGATATAGGGTGCATCACTAATATTCTCATAAGCTGTAGAAATGAAAATAGACCAAGTAATAGCTAACAAAGCAAACGCTACATTATTCGTAAAAAAGCTAATACTATATAATAAAAAACGTATACCAAATTTAATAGTAATGGTTATATAATCATTCTTGGGCATTAATATTTTTAAAGCCAAAATACCAAACAAATCCGCAGCAAGTCCCACAAACAGTAAGTAATTAGTAGCCCCACTATCTGTAAAATGAAATAAATTTGTCAGCATCAACATTTTTAATCCTAATCCCGTACTCATTGCTATATTTGCTACAAAATAACAAACCATATATACTTTTAAAATATTATCCTTTAACACATAACTAGCTACTTGTTTTATCGTAATTTCTTTTTCTTGTATCGCCTTTTGTTGTTTTATACTATCCATTACCCAGACGGTTACTAAAAGTAGTAGAATGGATAATAATAAACAAGTGTTATAATCTATCAATAAAAATCCAATGGTTCTTCCAATGCATAAACCACCTATAAGAATACCTAAATCTTTAAATAAGTATTCCACCAACTTCCTTTTGCTATATAATGTATCTTCTTTTTTTATAGTAACAATAAAAGGATAAATACTAATGGTAATCAACTTTTCTATAATGACATCGGTTATTACAAAAATCCCTATCCAAAATAAATTTTCACTTTGATGTAAAACATATAAGATACAAAGATTTATCAATTTAGCAAGTAACGCAACTAATAAAAATTTTTGTATTTTATTGACACCAATCTTCTTAGCAAATAGCAAAATACAAAATGCACATAATAACGTAGCTACACTCAAAATTTGACTAATGCTTTGTACTTCTAATCCATTTTGTTGCATCCATAGTTGATTAAAATTCTTCCATAAGCCAGTAGACATACTAAACAAAGCTAGCATAATTAATATTTTATTTTCTTCTTTTAATTTTCCCCATATTTTTTTCATGATTTAAATTCCCTTTTCCTTTTGTGCTTTCCTTTTTTTAATTAATACTTATCCATTTTTCTTCTATTTCTTCTAGTTTTTCTTCTCTTTGCTTTTCTATTTGCTGATATTTCCTCTTAGATGCATATTTTTGTGTAATCGCATAACTAAGATACGCTATCCAAACTCCTATGATTCCTAATGGTGTGTAAGCTAAAATCATAGCTATCACTATCTTTATGACAGAACTCATCATATTTCGCTTAGCTAAGAAAGCAAATTCTTTTATCCCTCTTAATATTGAAAAATAGTAAGTTCCAGACATAGTTATATAGCAACCTAATACTAATAAAGGTAAGATTTGATAGAAAATAAATTTGGAGGCTTCTTCCGGCATTGCTATCTTCATAATTAAAATAGCAATTAGTAAGAATATCATTAGAGCCTAGACTAGCAATGACTAATGTATCTATTAAAGTCATAAAAATATTGACCAGATTTTCGAAAGCCATTGGTATAGATATTTTTAATTGTATCTAGATAATTAA